>JBJSZR010000346.1:0-8901 GCA_046090385.1 Bacteroidota bacterium | reverse complement strand
CCCAACGGGAGCAACGTACACCCATTGCACATATTTTTCTTGCACGTGAAGGATCAGCAGGCTCCAGCCAAACACCGGTATATCCGGGAAAACGGTCTCCAGACAACCCGTAATGATTCATCGTTCGGATCACAGCTTCTTCCAACGTCCTCATGTAAAGATGGATATCCGTAAAGAAACAATCCAGATCGAGAATCGGATATCCGACAATCTGACCCGGGCCGTGATAGGTGATGTCGCCTCCGCGATTGTTTTTGAAAAAAGCAGCTTCACGGGCTACGAGCTGTTTCGAATCGAGCAAAAGGTTTTTTTCGTCGCCGGTACGGCCAAGGGTGAAAACGTGCGGATGTTCACAAAAAACGAGATAATGAATCTGCTCGCGTTGCTGATCCTCCGGTACGCTTCTATTGAAAAGCTTACGGTCAACCAGCTCATTGAACATCTCTTCCTGAATACGCCAAGCATCGGCATATTCAACCGCACCGAGATCCCTGAAATACACTCGCTTCACGGGACAAAGATACGGCGAAAGGTTTCAGTTGCGGATGATCCTTAGCGGTGCCCGATTATCGATAATAAGTATATAAATACCGGGCGGAAAATCGATGATATCGACTGTTGCTGTCAAAGTGTTTCGGAAGTCAAAAAAGCTGATTTCACGTCCGGAAATATCCATCATACGGACCGCGCTAAATGTGTTTTCGGATCGGATAGTGAGAAGTCCGTTGGACGGATTGGGAAATACCGTGAATTCCGTAGCGGTTGCTTCAGCCACCGTAACTGCCGAACAATCATTCATGATCCTGGGAGTTGGATTGAGGTTGTCCCGGAAACTTCCTGTGCCATCTGCACATCTCGAAAAGGAATGATCGATTTGCTGCGAAACGAATGAAACGCTGTCAAGAATGAAACCGGTGCTATCACACAGGAACAACTGTTCGCCGGCCGAACTCAAATTGAAATTCGTGTGATTATCAATCAAGAGTTGATCGATATCGTCAGCCCATACCAATAAGTAGCCGTTGGGTTCGATAAACGCTGTTTTTGGAAAACTCCACTTCGTAAGATCTGAAGGATCGTCACTTAAAAAAAGATCGCCCAGGCCGAGAGGCGAAGTCGTCCGATTATGAAGCTCAATCCAATCTCGATACTTGCACTCTTCATTGACAACCGTGGTGCTGTTTGCCGCTTGTATTTCATTCAACACTACATCGCCAGGACCGGCCATTGAAATGGAGGGGTTTATCGAGTAGAACTCGTGCTCGGCTCTTTCGGGTGAGAAAATCCCCGAAGAAGAATTTTCAGCATAAAAGTAATACTGGATCTTAAGCGTATTCACCGGCAAGTCGTAGCCGAAAATGTTATCACCGGGAGAACCGTCACCGTGCAGTCCGTCATCGAACATCAGAACTCGGATGAAGGGATCAGACTTGCGGTAACGATATCCCATCCAAACAGCATTTACAGCAGCATTGGTGACCTGCGCAGCGATATTAACTGTTCCATTGAATAAAGGAACAACAGGTGTGACTGACAAGGGCGTGATGACGGGAGGAGAAGCTGACAGCTGGACATTGTTTGAAAGATTTGTTGCCCGGACATCCATCAGCGTATATACCGGTACAGAACCGAAACCCGTACCTGTGGAATTGGTCAGTGAATTCTGATACTGAGTATAAGTAAATAAGAAATTAGCATCTCGTTGTACGATCGTATCTATCATCGACCGTAACTGCCCTATCAATACTTTGTAATCAGCGTTCTGAAAATTCTCCTGATTGATCGTGCGCATGTGGGCATAATACATTCTTTTATATTTCGGATCAGTCATCAGATTCCTGATGAGTGGCCAACCGGAATCATTGAAGTGCAGATCAGGAGTAAGCGTCTGCATTCCGGAAAGAGACAACTGTGTGGAACCGGCAAGCGGGAATCCCCCATAACTCATATTGAGATCCCAAACAGTAGGTATCCATCTGTTCTGATGATCCCGATAGAGGTAATAGTTTTGTTTGAATGCTCCGGAATAACTGTCAAGATTCACAAGCACATCATTGAATGCGAGCATCCAAAGCGCTCTGTCGATATCCAGAATATCACCCAGATCGGATACGTGGTAATTGAGAGTATCGATGAATTGCAAAAGTTCCTTCCAACCATAATCGGATTGTCGCTCATAAGATGTATAGTAATCCGTGGAGTCGGAAGATATCCATAAAAGGCTGCTACCCGCAGAGCCCGGCCCTGCGTTTTGTGGATTACATTTGAAATAAGCGCCGCAAGAAGAATAGTAGTGCTCTTCGGCATAACCATTGCTTACGTCTTCACTGTTGGTATAGAGACCTCTAAAGGAACCGTTTATGTTGACTCGTGCATAATTACAGCGCGGTCCATCCATATATTTCCGCAAGACATCGTAAGATGAGACTTCCCTGATCATGGTTGGGTCACTGAACCCATTACCAAGTTTGATATCATCATAGCCCTGATAATCCTGGTCATAGGTATAATCGAGTTTGATGTGGAACGGGTTTTTATTCCTGTTTGCGCTATACGAGCTATTACCCTTGTATTTTATACCGACGTCCAGGAAAGTCCGGCCATTGATGACAACAGAATCGGCCAAAATGTATCCTTCACTTCCTGCAATTGCAGTATCCAGCTGATAATCCCAGTTGGAAAATGGGAAATAGATACTGATGTCCTGCACAGAATCCATGTCATAAAAAGTGTCCTGAGCCCGAGTTGAAAAAACACTTAAGGCGAAAAAAAGAAGTAGAAGTGTTTTTTTTGACATCAGGTCCAAATTAGTAAAAATATAGACTTCAGAGGTTAAATCATCATCGCGAGGCCATCCGCTCCATGAATGCGTCTTCGAAGGATGCTCCGATCGGAATCTGAACTCCGGCCACTTGGACAACCTTGTTTCTGACATGCTCGATTCGGGCGAAAGGAATGATGAAAGAACGATGTACCCTCACAAAATCCTTCGGAGGCAGTTTGTCCAACATGGATTTCATGGTCATTCGTACAACAACCGGTTTCTTTTCAGGAAGGTGGATTTTCAAGTAATCACCCAGTCCTTCAATGTAAAGCACTTCAGGTAATGAAACCTTGATCAGACTGTAGTCAGCGCGGATGAAAATGCTTTTATCCTTTTCAGTGTCTCCTCCTTTAAGATGTTGGGTCTCGTAATAATCTTTTGCGCGGTTGACTGCTTGTATGAAGCGGGACTCCTCGATCGGTTTCAAGAGATAATCAATGGCGTTCAGCTCATAGCTTTCGACTGCGAATTCAGCATGGGCCGTTGTGAATATGACCATTACCTCCTGAGTAACAGCTTTCAAGAGTTCTATCCCTGTCATGGAAGGCATTCTGATATCAAGAAATATCAAATCCACCGGAAAGCGTTTGAGATAACGAATCGCTTCGGTTGGCGATGTGAATGTTTTCTGCAGATCGATGAAATCGACCTTTGAGCAGTAGGCTTTGACGATATCCAGCGCAAGCGGTTCGTCATCGACGGCAATAGCACGAATCATTTTAATTCAATATGTAAGGAAACTGAGTATTCTTGTGCCTCGTGGCGGATTTTCAGCAGATGCTGACCCGGATAAATCAACTCCAAACGATCGATGGCATTCCCCACGCCGATTCTCTCAGAAGAAACTGATGCATCGTTTACTATGGTGTTAGTCACTTCGAAGAGCAACGAATTGGGCCGTACATCCAGTCGAATGGAAATACATGATCCATGTTCCGGATTCGAGCCGTATTTGAAAGCATTTTCAATGAAAGGAAGGAAAATCAAAGGAGCAACCATCTTTCCCTCGGTCTCGCCGTTAACAGCGAATTCGACCTTGGTGGATTCCGTGAGTCGAAGTTTCTGCAACTCGATATAATTGGAAATGTATTCCACTTCTTTAGTCAGAGAAACCTCCTCTTTCTGTGCATCAGTGATCACATGCCGCATTAGTGCTGACAGCTTTACAATGGCTGAGGCCGTCTGGTCCGATTTCCGATAAGCAAGCGAATAAATACTGTTGAGTGTATTGAAAAGGAAGTGCGGATTTATCTGGGCCTTCAGAAAAGACAACTCAGCCATTGATTTCTCTTGTTCCGATTGCCGTAGACGCTGGACAGTAGCCATCAATGTCGAGAGAATGATGACGATGATTCCCATCACGAAAATCTGCAGCTCGAAAGGAGAAAAGTGAAAAAGTCTGTTTCGAGGAACGAAATGATCGCTTCCTCCTCCATGCCTATGTTGGAAAGGATGATGATGCCCATGATATGATTTGAAAAGATGATCGACCTCGGGTACGATCAACAACGTAATGAGCAATACGCTTATGATTGCAAAATAAGTCAGATACTGGCGCTTGAAAAACCATTTTGGAGTAAGGATGCCATAGTTCAAATAATAGATAACGACCAAAAGAACAGACGAGGCAAGATACGGGATGTAGAAATGGAATGGCAATCGCCCGCTGCCCATTTGGCCGGCTGTTGGCGCAAAAAAAACCGGCAATGCCAGAAAAATGATCCATAAAAGCAAATGGACCAGTAACGTTCGTGAAAAAGAAGTCGAATTTTTCAAGGGATACAAGTTAAACAATGGGTATAGTATGGGCTGGAAATTGAGATATATGTACTTAAAACCCCGATGAAAACAATCTTTTGAAGACTTCCACTCGAATGGGTTTAACCCTGTCGAAAATCAAGCCCTTCATAGCTCCAAAAAAAGGGGATGAATAGCTAACTTGTAACCTGTTTAGCTATGGTCTCCCGATCGATTTTGATTGCATTATTTACGATTTCGAGCTGTCTTTTGTACGCCCAGCCCTCGCAACTGGTCCATCAGCTATTTCCGGGAAATCCATTGAAAATTTATTGGGCCGATTCCAGTATTTTCATTGTCACTTCCGAAGGCATCTTCAAATCGGATTCCAGCGGAGTGACTTCGGATTCGGATACGATTTATCATATCAATGCTGCGACATTCGATGGTACTTCAAGCTTTTATCTGACAGGCGTCTTGGATTCGAGTGGATCACGGATTCCTTATGTAAGAAAATTATCGCTGGAATTGCAAGAGGAGTTCCTCCAATTGATTCCGGTTACAAGCAGTTACGCACCAATCCCGAAGTCGATTGTAAAAGGCGGGAACGGCCGCATCTTCATTGCCGGATCGGCTTATGACTCCACTCTTTCCCCTAGTAATGTGCAGTACTTCGCCGGCATCGATTCCGCAGGAAATGTGGCATGGTCTTATGTGTACGGAATCGGCCCCGATGAACAGGCGTTCAAGATGATGAAATGCGACCACTCAGGCAATGCCGTCATCGGTTCCGATGTAGGACTTTCCGGTCCTTCTGCCGGTGAAATGCATTACCGAAAATTTGACAGCTCGGGAAACATCCTTTATGAAAACCTCTTCGACCCGGTATATGCAAGGGATCTGTTGAGTGATATTGACTTCGGTACTGCCGGACAAACCTTTCTTACAGGACCGTTCAATCTTACGGGCATCATCGGCAATACAAGCAGTGCTTTGGTCATATTCGATTCATCCGGCCTTTTCAGCAGCTTTTCGACCTTCGACGGATACGGTTACGACGAAAGGCAACATATCCTGGCAGATGGCAACGGCTACTTATACGGAATCGTAAGCGGAACAGATCATTCAGGTCCCCGCGATTCGCATTTCGATATAATGAAGTTCGAAGAAACCGGCACCCAAACCTGGAGTACTCGTAATCGCAACGGCTCCATCACATATCAGAAAGCTGATGCATTGAAGCTGAGTCGGAATGGTAAACTATTTGTGGTTGGGGAACATCGTGATGACACTCTTTCGGTGCGTTCGGGACTCATAGCTGTTTATGATACATCCGGCGCTATCGAGTACGAACTGATTGAAGATTATCCCGGATTCGATGTCATTTACACCGATATGTTGGATCTGACAGACAGTGTTTACTTCCTCTTGGGATCATACACCAGTACTTCAACAACTGACAGGACTGTACTGGCGAAATACGGATATACCACCACTTCCATACCGGAAATGGCTTCGAGCTCACCGATAATGATCTACCCGAATCCCGCAACCAATGTTTTTCATGTTCAGGTTTCCGGAAAAATTACCATAGTCATGATATCGGATGTCGCAGGCCATTCCATCAAAAGCTTCCAAGTTTGCGACAATGGTTTTTACAACATTTCGGACTTGCCTACAGGCTGTTACATGGTTACGGTATTTACGGATCAGGGAGTATGTCGTTCCAGACTGCTGGTCGAATGATCGACCATTTCCATCCACTCAATTACCGAGCTTGCACATCAAACGCTTCAACTCGGTTTCTGCCACTTTAGCTACAAAGCGTGCATTGACATAAAACGCAGCTGTCTGCTCAAAGTCTGATTGTGCAGCGCGCAAGTCCAGGATGGTGGATAAGCCCTGGCGGAATCTCGAAAGCTGTATATCGAGTACGGATCCTGCTAAACGGAAGCTTTCTTCCTGTGAATCCAATTGATCTAGTGCCGTTCGATAAGCCACATAGGCCTTAACCGCCTGCGCTGTAAGGCGCTGAAGTGTCCTGTCTTCTTCGATTTTTGAATTCTCCAACTGTAGTCGTGCCGCTTTCTCCTGGGTGCGTACAGATCCTCCGTTATATAAAGGTATCCGAAGTGTTACCCCGACTGAAGGTCCGAGAGAACTGTTCAACAGGGAAAAACCCGCGGCATTTTCTGTTCTCAGGTAATTATAGGCTCCGTCCACTGTCATGACAGGAAGACGTTGTGATCGTAGTTGAATAAGTGATTGCTCGTTCATCTCAATCTTTGCAGCGGCAATGGCCATGTCAGGATGATTCTTGATGAATGAAAACACAGAGTCTTTTACCAGATTCCTGTCGATCATGAATGTGTCGGACAGTGCAAAAACCGAGTCTGGATTCAGAGACATGACTTGAGCAAGATCGACCTGTGCGCGACGGATGAGGAGATCCTGCTCTGCAAGTTGCTGAGATGAGGTGTTGACATCGATTTGTGACTGAAAAAGGTCGCCATCATTTGCTAGACCCGAGTTCCTGCGGGCTTCAACGATTTCTTTTTTCTTAAGACTGAATTCCCCGCTTTTTTCCAATGCCTTCCGATAATTCTGCTGCCGAATCACGTCAAAGTAACGGAAGGTAACATCAGCAAGCGTACTCTGCAGTTGAGAGACGAGCTCTGCTTCTCCTGCTCGCAACATCGAGGCTAAGCGGTCTCTTTCGGCTTGGATTCTGAATCCATTGAAAAGGGTGTAGGAAACCGTGATATCTCCGGAAAGCGCATTTGACCCGACATCATTTCTGCTTATGGTGGTGCCGTTTGAAAAGCGTTGATCGATATCCGTGATCGATTCGCGGTCACGAACACCTGCATCCACCGTAGGCAATGCTCCTGCCATTCCCGGAGTATCATACAACTCAGCAATGCCTACGTTGTTGCGTACAATGCGCAGTTCATGATTATTTGCAACTGCAATATCCATTGCTTTCTTAAGCGAAAGAGCTTCCTGTGCGGAAATGTTTTGTACTGCGAAAATTAGAATGATTGCAGCCGCCCTTCTCATACCGTTTCCTCCACAGATTTTCTTTTTCCTGAAATGGAAAGGTACAATGCCGGAATCATGAACAATGTGAGCACCAGGGAGAATATCAGTCCGCCTACCACTACGATGCCAAGAGGCGCCCTGCTGGATGCAGAAGACCCCAGACCTATTGCGATAGGCAATGCACCTAATGCAGTGGCTAATGTGGTCATCAGGATGGGGCGCAAACGTTGCGAGGCTGCCTGGATGACTGCATCCGAAATCGATAATCCCTCATCACGCTTCTTATTGGCAAACTCCACAATCAGGATACCGTTTTTGGTGACAAGTCCGATCAACATGATCATCCCTATTTCAGAAAAAATATTCAGCGTTTGGCCTGTAAGCCACAAGCTTAGAAGAGCCCCCGCTAGTGCGAGCGGAACTGTGACCATGATCGTAAGCGGGTCGCGGAAACTCTCGAATTGAGCAGCAAGGACCAGATAGATCAATAAAAGTGCCAGCAGGAAGGCGTAGAGGATATTGGACGAACTCTCCGAGAAATCGCGTGAGGGTCCACTCAATGAATGCTGAAAAGTTTCGTCAAGCAATGTATCGGCAATGGCATTCATCACTTCGATACCATCACCTATCGTTTTACCTTCGGCAAGTGATGCCGATACGGTTGCCGATTTGAAACGGTTGAAATGATAAAACGTAGGTGGACTTGCCGTATTATTGAGTGTTACAACCGAAGATAGTGGAACAAGGTCTCCTGAAGATGTTCTCACATCAAGACGTGTGATATCATCAGGACGAGCACGTTGACCTGATTCCATTTGTGATACTACATTATATTGCTTACCGTTCATAGTGAAGTACGCGATGCGCCTTCCGCTGAAAGCACTCTGAACGGTTCCTGCAATATCCTGCATGGATAATCCCAGTTCACGGGCACGCATCCTGTCAACATCCATTCGCACTTCGGGACGATTGAACTTCAAATTCACATCTACATTCTGAAAAGTCTTGTTCGATCGCGCAGCTTCCAAAAAAAGAGGCAATACGTTTTTTATCTTTTCAAAATCACTGTTCTGAAGTACGAACTGCACCGGTAACTGCCCTCTTGAAGCAAAACCTACGGAGATGGTTTGGTCTTCGATAGGGAACACACGCAACTTGTTGAACCTGGTGACTTTTTTAGCCAGGTCTTGAGCAATCTCCGATTGTGTACGGTCACGCTGTTCCGGTTGGCAAAGGATCAATCGACCGAAGCCAGTGTTCGTTCCGGTGCTGAATACACTCGGTACCAGCTGAAAAAC
>JBJSZR010000345.1:0-2510 GCA_046090385.1 Bacteroidota bacterium | reverse complement strand
CCACAACAGAAGATCCATGGCATCCCCGCTACTGAAAACACTCGACCAGTTCATGCCATTGTAAGACACTTCAGTCGGAGGAATCGGAAAGCGATAGACTGAGGATGGAGTTCCTGCATGAGGCGTCTTTCCTGTTCGTCTGCTCAGCGCGAATGCATGTTGTGGTTGAAGGAAGAAATCGATCCATGACTGCGCATAGATGATTTCAAGCTGCCTCGAGGGTGATGCACTGAAATAGCCGATATTATTCTGCAACGAAATGAAATTTACACTCGAAGGAACTGCAATGTTCGCAGCAAAAGGGGTTCCGACAGGAAGTTTTGAATTACCCATAATGGATTCCCAAAAAGTGAGGGAAAACTGAAGGGCATTCAATAATTCAGTAGCCGCGAGATTAGGGTCGACTGAAATACCCAAGTCAGTCGCCCGTTGACAAGCCTCCGCGCGAAGAAATAAAACCTCCGCACCTGAGAAAAGGATCTCAGGAATGTAGTCCATATCCCTTGCTGTATAATAATTGACCGGTGAATAGCGACAACCCGCGCCCTTGAGACTGTATGCGACATCGCGCTGATAATTGTACGGATCGCCACCGTCGGGCGCCATGGTCACTGAAGGAGCATTCGGGAAAGCGCGCCAGAAATTATCCACATTCGTTTCATAAAAATAATATGCACGCGGATCAAAAATCGAAACACCTGTACTGTCATCACTTGATGAAACCAGTTGCCAAAAAGTGGATCCTAACCGCACATCCTTCGACTGGTCGAAAGACCAACCCCTACTCTCATTCCTGTAACCGAGCTGATAAGGAAACATAAGTGCACTTTCTGCATAGGGTTGATTTACCAGGAATCCGAACTGGTCCACTCCGAAGCAGGGGCGGTTATTCAGCAAGATATCCTCAACAGTAGCTTTCGCAAAATCAGGGAATACGTTCTTGTCGGAAAGTCGCATAGCCTGACGAAGCCTTAGTGAATTGGCGAACTTTCTCCACTTGACCATATCGCCATTAAAAAGGTGATCGAAGGTCTTGAACGTTCGGAAAGGCTCTGCATCGACTGCACTCGGATCGATATTCCTATCCGCCCACTCCAGCTCCGCCAATAAAAAACGATAAATCGATTCTTGCGAATCGAACCGTGGACGAAGCTTGGACGGATCCTGATATCCATAGCCTGCCTCCGAGAACGGAACATCTCCGAAAAGGTCAGTTATTTTAAACGTCTTGTAAGCAAGTACGATCTTAAGCATCGCTCTCATGTTATTCACCTCATGCGATGCGGTATCTTCTCCACTCCACCTTGACTCCAATTCCCGGATATTGGGCATTGACCTGTAATAATTGGACCATATCTCTTCAGTCCCTATCGAATAATTGACCCAACGAACCTGAGGTAAAGCCGAAAGTTGGGTTTCCTTCAAGAGAACGGAATTATTGACATATAGCTGCTCGTTCCACCCGGAACGCATAGAAGAGATTACCGCATTGAAAAGCGAACCGTCGCTCGCAGAGGTGAATCCGTTGGGATTCTTATTCAACTCTTCAAAATCCTTACGACACGAAACGACGGTCAGGATAAGTGATATCAGGAGGCTGAAATGCCGGATTCTTTTCATGACCTTATCTCAGAATTTTGCAGTTAAACCGAACGTGAACGAACGAACACCGGGGAGGGAAGCCCATTCGAAACCCTGAGCATCACCCGCGCCGAGAAAACCTTCCGGGTTTATCCTGTCGGGGACCGATGAATAGAAATAAAAGAGATCGCGCGCAGTGAATACCGCGTTCAAGCCCTGAAAGATCTTTAACTTCCGGACAATGCGTTGAGGGACTTCAAACGACAGTGTGACCTCTCGTAATTTGATCCATGTATTATCTACGATTCCGGGGGTTGAAACGAAATTACCCCAGCCTCCGGAGTTAGGAAGGTACTTGTAGTAGTAATGCACCACCGTGGTGTTCGGAGAACCGTCTGCATGGACACCAGGAAGAATCACCCCCACGTTGCTTGTAGAACCCGAAGGATCCGTGTAGGGAAGTCCTCCACCATCACGCTCATTGAGGGTTTCAGGGCTTTGGCCCGACTGAAGACCTATGACGTATGATCCGCAATACATCTGCCCGCCAATTTTGGAATCAATCAAAGTTCGCAAGGTAAAATTCTTGTAACTCCACTCAGTGGTCCATCCTGCCAAAAATTTCGGGGATGCATTACCGATCGGAACACGTTTGTCGGAGATGAGGTACTTGGTTCCATCTTCATTGACTTCAATTACGCGACCGGTTTGACGACTGGGAGTCGTGTGCGAGCGTGCTCGCACCGCACGCGTTGGCCGGTACGCCGTTCAGTCGATTTGAAGCGATGATTCGATCTGCGTACCGCGGCTGGCCGGAGACAGCAGTTCACGGAACTCTCGCCAACATGGAGGTGCTCGCCGACGGCACGATTCGACCGTGGCTTTCGCGCGAGCGACACATGAAGGTGTTGCGTGGTCTGTGGGATCAT
>JBJSZR010000344.1:0-1127 GCA_046090385.1 Bacteroidota bacterium | reverse complement strand
CTGAATTTGACATAAACGGTTGCCTGGCCACCGGCAACGGCTGAAATATCGACTGCAACCGCATTAGGATCAGCGGTAAAGCCATTGTTCGTAAGTCCGTCATCTGCAGAATGGATTAGTGTCCATGAGGTTCCATCGTTTGATACGTACACTCGTGCGGTGTTCGGATAAACAGTCGGGTTGCCTTCGTACTTAGCAAAATACTCGTTGAAGGTGAGTCTGACGGCTGGATATGTAGTACAGTTGATTGGTCCGGTGGTGATTGTTCCCCACTCGCCACCAATCGAAGCTCCTGATGAATCAGAGTCGAACATCAAAAAGCCGTTAGCAGCAGAAGTGCCGGTGGTTGAAAGGGAAGTGGAAATTCCAGAGCCTGCATACAAGGCGGCATTGAAACAGCCTACCGTAGATACAGTCCAGTTTACGCCACTTGAAGCGCTGTCAACGAGGGTCCAGCCTGCGGGAATGCCACCTGCAAAGTCCTCGGAATAAAAAGGCACCTGCGTTGAATGATTCGCAGGAGGTGCTTTTTTGGCAGAACGTACGAGCTGACCGGAAGGGGTCGCCGTATAATACTTACCGCTGTTGGAGGTGCGGATTTCCGGATTGGATGCAAATGCAACTAATCCGGTCGCAACAGCGATCATCAGAAGGGTAATTTTTCTCATGATAGGGTCTTGGTTTTTACTTTGGTTGGTTTATAGGACAAATATAACGGAATTTAAATGCGCTGAGCGTAATGCGCTGAGGCTAATAGTCCCTGCGGATTGTTCAAAAGTAAAACCTTCTGCATTCCTTGCGCATGATCCAAATCAATCTGCTCCTGAAAATTCAGATAACTGGTAAATACGCAAAAAAGCCCCGGGATCACCCGAGGCTTTTTTAAAAAGAGGCGTTCAGTATTATTTGTTTGAAATCAAAATGGAACGGGTTACGCTTCCTGTGGCATTCTGAATGCGAATGGTGTAGATCCCATTGGCCTGATTACTCAGATCGATAGAAGATGTGTTCGAAGTTTCAATTACACCAGTGTAAACGGTTTGCCCGGCTATATTGGTGATGGTGACCGATGAACTGCCTGACAAGCCTTTGATTTGAACTGGACCGGTCGAAGGGTTCGGATAAAC
>JBJSZR010000343.1:0-3942 GCA_046090385.1 Bacteroidota bacterium | reverse complement strand
GACAAGATCTGTAGCTGCTGGAATTGCTGCTGGTGTCGTGTACGTGCCTCTTAATTGGTACCATCCGTTGGTAAGTGAGGTAATTGTCGCGTTTGTCCAACGGCCACCCATGGAGTTTACGAAAGCCCCGGTGTTAAGGTTGAAAGTCATGTAGCTGCTCGATGTGCCGTCAGCGAATACTCCTCGTATGATGAAATACCGGTCAGTGTTGTTGATCGGTTTTACATACACGCTCATGGAATACTGTGAATTGCCCAGAGGTGTGGTGTAATTGAAGTCGATGAAATGTTCGTTGTTCGTGGTGTCTTCATTGAATAGTTCAGCACTCAAAGAGGTGTTCGGAGCGGCGATTGCGTTAGGTGTTATAGTGCTACCAACACCGCTCCATACTGCTGCGTTATTGAATTGCTCTGAGAATGTGAAAAGGTTCGGACCGCCTATGAAGTCAAGTAGTCTTACAGTGTCCAGGTGCCCGCTGGTAAGAAAACCGATGTCCTGAAGCGCATCATCAGATGTACGTCGTACTCGTACGGCTGGTCCGTTTACATTGACCGGTACATAACTTGAGCCTGCAACAGTGGGGTAGGCAGGTGAAGGAGCCACGTAGGCAGCACGCAACAGTCGCAATGAATAAGCCGTTGAGGCGGGTGGAAGTTGGTCCAGTACCTGAGCTGATGCATTAGAAAAAAACAGGGACAAAAAAAGGCACAGGATGAAACCTGAAATTGAAAGTCTGACTAAAGAACCAGCGCCCATTATCGGTCGCATTTTTTTCATGTGTGTGTTACAGCCTCAGAAAGTTCTAATGATCTGATAAATAGTCAGTTTTGAAGCTTTTCAAAGGTAGATTTTTGGCTGCTGACATTTATGGGTGAGGATACCTAGTCTATATCTTTTTTGAGCCTGATTTTCAGATCAGTACTGTTCGTACCAATCGAAATTTTCGGTGACGATCCGGTCTTTTTCTTTTTTCAAATGGGCAATATAAGCGGCTGAAACAGGTGATAATTTTTTTCCCTTCAGCCAGATAAGGCTCCACGTTGTCGTGATTGGCAGACCCTTCATAGGTATCACTTGCAATTCTCCCTTTTGATATTCATTCCGGATACCGATCAGAGGCATGATCGAGTATCCCAGGCCTGCGAGCAAAGCCTGCTTGACCGCTTCATTCGAAGTCAATTCCAATTTTTTCAGAAATGAGATCTTATTTCGGTCGATGAATTTTTCCATGATCTGCCGCGTGCCTGAACCCTTCTCCCTGAATATCAATGGTAACTCTTTGAACAGGTCTTTTGAGTTCTCTTTTTTGTGAAACCTGCGTCCACCTTTTCCAAAAAGGAAGAGTTTGTTTTTTAACAGATCGAGTCGATTGATATTGAGTTTTCCGGGTAGGATCGATACCAAAGCAAAATCGATTTCGTTTTTTTCCAGGATTTCGATGACGGTGTTTTTGTTTGTCACGTCCATTTGAAGTTCAATACCCGGATGGGCTTTCAGGAAATCGGACAGGAAATATGGCATCACATATTTTCCCGTTGAAACCACTGCAAGTTTCAATCTGCCGGTAAGCTGTCCTTTGTATGCAAGTGTCTTTCGGTCGATTTCATGCACCTGGTCGATGATGTTTTCGGCGGCTGCAGCTACCTCTCTTCCGAAATCCGTTATGTGCAACTTTCTCCCGATCACTTCTGTCAATGGGATATCGAAATTTTCCTGAAATTTTTTAAGCTGAATGGATACGGCCGGTTGTGTCAGGAACAGCTCTTCGGAAGCTTTGGTTATGCTGCCAGTCTGTACGATCCGCATGAAGACCTGAAGCTGATGCAAAGTGAAATTCATAAATAATGCTTATATATAACATAACAAATATAAATAAAAACAAATGATAAAAAAACTCCAGATTTGCGTTGTAAAATAACTCAGAAATGACAAGGATAACTATTGCAAAGGGAGATGGCATAGGCCCTGAAATAATGGATGCCGCGCTTGAAATAATCAAGGCGGCTGGCGCTGAAATCGAAATCGATGAAATAGAGGTAGGGGAGAAAGTATACCTGGCCGGCAACAAGGCTGGCATTGCGCCTGAAGCGTGGGATATCATCCGTCGTAACAAGGTTTTTCTGAAGGCGCCTATCACAACTCCTCAAGGCGGTGGTTATAAAAGCCTGAACGTGACCACCCGCAAATTCCTGGGCCTCTATGCGAACGTCCGGCCCTGCAAGAGCCTGCACCCTTTTGTTGCTACCAAACACCCGATCATGGACGTGGTGATCATTCGTGAGAATGAAGAGGATCTCTACGCAGGTATCGAGCACCAACAGACCGATGAGGTCGTGCAATGCCTCAAACTTATCAGTCGTCCGGGTTGTGAGAAAATAGTCCGTTATGCTTTCGAATATGCAAAACAGCATAACCGTAAAAAGGTGACTTGCTTTACAAAAGATAACATCATGAAGCAGACCGATGGGTTGTTTCATAAGGTGTTCGATGAAATCGCCAAGGATTATCCTTCGATCGAAAACGAACATTGGATCATCGATATCGGTGCTGCAAAACTGGCAGATACACCCGAAACGTTCGACGTCATCGTGATGCCTAATTTGTACGGAGACGTGTTGAGCGATGTAGCGGCCCAAATCACCGGCTCAGTCGGTTTGGCCGGTTCAGCCAACATCGGTGAGGAGTGTTCGATGTTCGAAGCCATCCATGGTTCTGCTCCGCGACGTGCAGGACAGGATGTTGCAAATCCTTCCGGTCTACTTCAAGGTGCTGTCATGATGTTGAATCACATCGGACAAGGTGAAGTGGCTGAGAAAGTCCAGAACGCGTGGTTGACTACCATCGAGCAAGGTATCCACACTTATGACATCTACAAAGAAGGTGTAAGCAAACGCAAAGTCGGCACAAGAGAATTCGCTCAAGCCGTCATTTCCAATATCAGCAAAAAGCCTTCCGTTCTGCAACCTGTTTCATATGCAGGTAACTCTGTAATCACCTTGCCTAAATATGATCGTAAACCCTCGTCCAGGAAGGAATTGGAAGGTGTCGACTTGTTCGTCCACTGGAGTGGTCACAGCCCATCTGAACTTGCCGACCGTATGAAAAGGATAGAGTCCGATGGCATAAGACTTTCCATGATTACCAACCGTGGAATCAAAGTATGGCCTGACGGATTCAAAGAGACGTTCTGTACTGATCATTGGCGCTGTCGTTTCAAGCCGGCCGAGGGTAATGGTATCAGCAAATCACAGATCATCGATCTGCTTAGCCAGGCGATGAAAGAAGATATAGATACCATCAAGACGGAGAACTTGTATTCATTCGACGGTGTCCCCGCATATTCGCTCGGTCAAGGTCAGTGAGCTTCAACAGGAATTACTCAACATATAAAAATGAAAAGTTCGATATGAAATATTCGGCATCCAGGCTAGGGGTTTCTACATCGGGATTAGTGGTGGCGCTTTTACTGGCAACCCTTACAGACGATGTGATCGTGCGGAATCTTTGTTTGGCTGTTTCAATATTTTCTGTCGTTTTCGCATTGCAGAGCCTGGCTTCACTGGGTCTTGGTAAGGACCATGAATGACCGGTGTGGTGTACTGTCTTCATGCAGTGAGCCGGGCTTTGCTTATTTTATTGTTTCGGTTTTTGATCTATGGAATTGAAAAAAGAATCCCGATCAGAAGGTGTAAGAAACTCTACTTTATTTTCCGGCAGGACCTTGTTGATTGCCACCAAGCACGCTAAGGAAAAGGCAATATCCGGTATACTGGAAATGCAGTTTGGTGTTTTGTGTCAGGCCACTCAAGATCTGGATACCGATCTGCTTGGCACTTTCACCGGTGAGGTTGAACGGACATTCACACCGATTGAAACTGCCAGAAGAAAATGCAGTATGGCTTTGGAATCGACAGGCTTGGATCTGGCGATTGCGAGCGAAGG
>JBJSZR010000342.1:0-5420 GCA_046090385.1 Bacteroidota bacterium | reverse complement strand
CGATTATCTGGGTGATTGTAAGAGACAGTTGGAGGAGTTTTGACAAGATTCATCTTGTTGGAACCGTCTCTTTTTCATTCAGATAATCCATTCATCTGTTTCTCCATAAGGTTTCCTTTGCGACCATAGCATGAGCTTAATTATTTGAATTAGATTTACAACTGGAACGTCCGAGAAATTGATTGGACGCAAATCCCGGTGTATAATTCAGCGAAAGGAATATTGATGAGTTCAAGTGAAGATCAACAAGATCCCTCAAATTGGAAATGGGGCATGTTCTATTACAATCCGACTGATCCGAGGGTGTGGTTGCCCAAACGAAATCCGATGATGGGATGGACAGTCAACTTCGCTCACCGTGCGGCAATTTGGTGGCTGATCGGATTGATGGCGATCCCGATGGCAGTTTCGCTGATAGTTTTTTTTGCAGAAAGCTTATCCAAATAAGTAATCTGGATTGAAGATCAGCCGCGTAGTTTGTTCAGGGAATTGATGTCCACTGTTCCGGTATTACGATAAATCATGGTCAGTATCGCAAGTCCGACTGCCACTTCAGCTGCGGCAACCGCCATGATGAAGAATACGAATACCTGACCGGCAGGATCGGAGTTATAGCAGGAGAACGCAGCAAGCAACAGATTGACTGCATTCAACATCAATTCTATGCACATAAGTATGATGATGGCATTTCGGCGTGAAAGCACTCCGATCACACCAATGCCGAATAAAAGCGTACTCAGCAAGATGTAATTACTGAGCGGTACTTGTGTGATGAATCCGGGTAGTTGTTGCATGATCGGTCAGATTATTGGGCTTCACGTTTTCCAAGCATCACAGCTCCTACCATGGCGGATAAGAAAAGTATGGAGGAGATCTCAAATGGCAGCATGAAGTCGTTGTACAAGGTTTTTCCAAGAGTCTTTATCAAGCCTACGTTCGGGTCATAGTTGCCGATGTATCCGATATGGGATGTCTGTTTGAGCGCACCTACCAAAACAACCATCAGGGCGCCACCGGCAACAGTGGCAGCGCCTTTTAGCAATATGCTTTTGTGAGGCTCCACAGATGAATTCAGGTTAAGCATCATGATGACATAAAGGAAGAGGACCATGATAGCACCTGCATATACGATGACATGCACTGCGGCAAGGAACTGGGCATTCATCAGCACATAGTGACCAGCGATTGCGAAGAAGGTGATGATTAAGTAAAGAACACTATGTACAGGATTCTTTGAAACCACCACCATGAGTGCGCTCAGAATGGCGACGAATGACAGGAAATAGAAGACGGATAAAGTCATGACTTCAGCGGCCGAGCCGGTTATGTTGTAATTCTTTGTCTTGTTTGAAATCTGCTACCTCAGCGGTTTGCCTAAGGCTTACATCCACGCGCGCATCGGTTTTTTCCACCAGCTTGTCTTTTCCATAAATGAATTCCCCCCTCTTGAATTCGGTTGGAACGATGCGGTCGGTCAGGAAAATAGCTTCTTTAGGACAGGCTTCTTCGCAAAGTCCGCAGAAAATGCAACGAAGCATATTGATCTCATATACCTTGGCATATTTCTCTTCACGATAGAGCTTCTCTTCTCCCTTGTGACGCTCAGCTGCAGTCATCGTGATTGCTTCTGCCGGACAAGCCACTGCACAAAGCCCACAGGCCGTGCAACGCTCGGCACCGTTTTCATCGCGCTTCAATACGTGTTGTCCGCGATAAACGGATGCCATCTCTCGTTTCACTTCGGGATATTGAACGGTTGCTTTCTTACGAAACAAGTGCTTCAGGGTGATGCGAAGTCCGCCCAGAATGGCAGGTAGGTAAATCCGCTCAGAGAAGGTCATTTCCTTCTTGACGACGATCTTGCTCCTGTTTGTTAGTGCCTGCATGGTATGTTTTAGGTTACTTCAGCTGACCTTGCCCGTCAGCCACATATAAATACCTGTAATGAAGATGTTTGCAATGGATAAAGGAATGAGCCCTTTCCATCCCAGATTCATCAACTGGTCGTAGCGGAATCGAGGAATGGTCCAACGTATCCACATGAAGAAGAAGATGAAGAAGAAGATTTTTCCGAAAAAGAAAGCAGTGCCCAGCAATGCAAGCGTATTGGGATCACTGATGAATCTTCCGATGAAGGGCATGTTGTATCCACCGAAGTAAAGCGTACTGATCACAGCGGAAGAAATGAACATGTTGATATACTCTGCGAACAGATAGAATCCCAGTTTCATAGAACTGTACTCCGTATGATATCCTCCTACAAGCTCAGTCTCGCATTCCGGAAGATCGAATGGCGTACGGTTGCACTCTGCAAAAGCGCATACAAGGAAAATGATGAAGCCAAGCGGCTGAATGAAAACGTTCCAATCTCCTCCGGCTTGCTGTGCAGCGATCTCTTTTACACTGAGTGTGCCGGTGGTCATGACAAGGGCGCTGATGGCAAGGCCCATCGCAATCTCATAACTGATCATCTGGGAGGATGCGCGAAGAGCACCTAGCAGAGAGTATTTGTTGTTGGAGGCCCATCCTCCAATCATGATGCCGTAAACGCCGATGGATACGACTCCGAAGATGTACAGGATTCCGATGTTCACATCAGTCACTTGCAACGAGAAGGTTTCGCCACCTATAGTGAGTTGACTGCCCCAGGGAATCACCGCACTGGTCATCAAGGCAGTCGACATGGCGATGCAGGGTCCGAGAATGAACAGCCATTTGTTGGATACATCCGGAATGATTTCCTCTTTCATGAACATTTTGACGCCATCAGCCATCGGCTGAAGTATACCGAACGGTCCGGCCCTGTTAGGGCCTACGCGGTCTTGCAGGAAAGCCGCCACCTTACGCTCACCGTAGGTGGAGTACATCGCTACTACCAACGTGATAGTGAAAACGATGACGATCAGAAGAGTAGTGAATATCAGTGATGACATTTTGCTTGTTTCAGTTACCGCTTACCAATCTATTGTTATCCTGGATGGCATCTACCGCATTGAGTACGGCCTTGTGTGCGGGTTCTTTCAGTGTGTAATGATTTTGTGAAATGACGGAATGCTTTTCGATGTTTGAGGGTCCTTCAACCGTCCAATCGTTTTGCTCTTTTTTCTCGAATCTACAAGTGTTGCATATCCAATCGATCACTTCGCCGTAGCGGTCTTTTTTGGCACTTACCCGAGCCACTGTATCGCCTTTCATCCACAAGACCACCTTGCCACTGCATTTATCACAGTTACGATGCGCATCCATGGGATTCACATTCCAGATTCGGCTTTGGAAACGGAATGTCTTGTCGGTGAGAGCACCCACAGGACATACATCGATCACATTGCCGGAGAAATCGTTTTCTATCGCATTCGTTATGTAGGTGCTTATCTCTGCAACATCGCCACGATTCATAACGCCATGTACACGCCTGTCCGTCACCTGATCGGCCACTTTAACGCAGCGGTAGCATAGTATGCAACGGGTCATGTGCAACTTGATCTTGTCGCCGATGTCGATTTTTTCAAAAGTCCTTCTTTCGAACTCATAGCGGGTCTTCGCCATGCCATGTTCATAAGCGAGATCCTGCAGGTGACATTCACCGGCCTGATCACATATAGGGCAATCCAACGGATGGTTAAGAAGCAAGAATTCAACAACCCCTTTTCGTGCTTCCACCACTTCAGGCGATGTGATATTCTGGACTTCCATGCCGTCCATCACGGTTGTGCGGCACGAGGCGACAGGCTTTGGCATCGGGCGGGGGTCTTTTTCAGAACCTTTGCTCACTTTCACGATACACGTGCGACAATAACCTCCGCTGGTTTTCAACTTGGAATAGTAGCACATGGCAGGTGGAACGATTTCTCCACCGATCATACGCGCTGCCTGAAGTATCGTTGTTCCGTCCGGAACCTCGATCGAATGGCCGTCTATAGTTACTTTGGGCATTAGTCTTTCATTTTAAAGTCTGAAGTTTGAAGTCAAAAACGATTGATTGGAGATTGACTGCTACTTTGAACTTTTTATTTGTTGTTGAAGCGTCAGTATGATTGCTGCAAGTATTCTTGCTATCTAATCGGCTTCTTTAATCAGGTATTCGATTTCGTTTTCTTTCAGATCAAAGGCATCTCGGAGAAGACACAGCCAATATTTTGACTAGTTGGCTGATTTGAGTGCGATTTGACAGAGTTTGACCAGGTCTTTTCTTGAACTGCCTGATCTTTCTTCGATCACGTTGGCTCCCATTGAGGTGGAAGATCGAATCAATCGATAAGAAGGAGGTCTTGCAGTTATAGTTAGTTTCAATCTGTTTATTTTTCTAATCGTTGTTAATGCGAAGTAGTAACTCCGGTGTTTCAGGTCGATCATTATCAGTGATAAGGCTAGGGTATGAATTTGTCAATGAGACCAAATCAATCCTTATCAAAGTACAAGAGCAACCAATCTATGTTGTTTTAACTTTTAACTTTTAACTCATCTCCACTTCATTCAACCGGTAATAATGCTTCACATCAGGATGTGCCGAAGGGTTCTTGATGTAGTCCTCGAACTCGGTGCGGAAGTGACGTATCGCTGCGGCGACAGGCCATGCTGCTGCATCGCCTAAAGGACAAATCGTTTTACCCTCGATCTTACTCTGTATGTCCCAAAGCAAGTCGATATCCTGTTGCTTCCCATGGCCATGAAGTATGCGGTGCAGGATTTTTTCCATCCAGCCGGTTCCTTCCCGACAAGGACTGCACTGTCCGCACGATTCATGAAGGTAGAATCGGGTGAAGTTCCAGAGGTTCTTCACAATGCTGGTGTCCTCATCCATGACGATGAATCCTCCTGAACCCAGCATTGTACCAGTAGCGAAACCGCCATCGGCCAGTGATTCATAGGTCATCAGACGCGGTTCGCCGTTAGCGGTCTTCAGTATAAGATTCGCTGGCAGAATAGGTACAGAAGAACCTCCGGCCACAACAGCTTTAAGTTTTTTGCCATTCTTTATTCCACCGCAATATTGATCAGAGTAAATGAATTCCTCGACCGGTACACCCAATTCTATTTCATAGACTCCAGGCTTGTTGATATGTCCGCTGGCAGAAATCAGTTTGGTGCCTGTGCTTTTTCCAACACCGATCTTCGCATATTCATCACCACCCATATTCACAATCGGCACGACAGCTGCAATGGTCTCGACGTTGTTTACGACTGTCGGACAGCCATAAAGACCTGCAATGGCCGGGAACGGTGGTTTGATACGCGGATTTCCACGTTTGCCTTCCAGGGACTCCAATAACGCTGTTTCTTCCCCGCAGATGTATGCACCTGCACCTACTTGTACATAAAGGTCGAGGTCATAGCCAGTGCCAAGGATGTTTTTACCCAACCATCCGTTTGCGTAAGCCTCATCGATCGCTTTTTCCAAAATACGTGAAACGTAAAAATAC
>JBJSZR010000341.1:0-827 GCA_046090385.1 Bacteroidota bacterium | reverse complement strand
TATCGGACGAACCTAAAGAGGGTGCAGACAACAAACTGATTTGTTTTCTACACCCTAAATCGACCCATGGTGTACTCGTTGAATTGTGTCAGGAGCGTCGCTGATCCAGTATACCGTATTCGGATAACAGCTTTTCAGTTTCTCCTTGCTCTTGAAGCCAAAGTGCATGGAGCCCGCATGATCGGGCACCCTCTACATGCTGTATGGAATCGTCAATAAAGAGGCTTACTTCCCGACGAATACCTGCCTTATTCAGTACATGTTCGAAAACCTCAGCGTCGGGTTTCCTTTTTCCTATTCTATGGGAAAGAAACACTCCATCATACATTTCATCGAATTCAAGTTTAGGATGAGCGTCCTTGAACATCCTGCGGAACCCGGCTTCGTGCAGCGGATTTGTGTTGCTTAGCAGATGAACGGAGTAGCTCTCCTTTAAATCCTTTAGCAAGGCAACGGATTTTTCCGGAAATCCGATGAGCATGGCATTCCAAGCCGTATCGATTTCGTTATCAGTCAATAGGATGCCTGATATGGAACGGATTTCAGTTCGGAAAGCCGACTCATCCAAAAGCCCCTTTTCCCAATCGTCAAAAAGCCGGGTTTGTCGCTGTTGCGAGTACCATTGGTCGAATCTTTCAAAGCCCAGTTTTTCGAATGCCTTGACCGTCAATGCATAGTCGATGTCGAACAGTACGCCACCGAGGTCCAATATCAAATGTCGTATGCCTTCAAGTTTCATAGTATCCTTTTTCACTACTTTCAATTATCTTCGCACCGCGGATTCAAACGCAACGGGCCCATAGCTCAGTCGGTTAGAGCAGCAGACT
>JBJSZR010000340.1:0-3755 GCA_046090385.1 Bacteroidota bacterium | reverse complement strand
GTAAAAGGCCACAGGCAGCTACTCCTAAATCACCGACCGTTCCGACTTATTTTTCGAAAAAATTCAACAATGGCCTGAGTGTGATCGGCACCCGCAGTCAGCAGGCGCCAAAGGTGGTCATGTTGCTTACGATCGATGGAGGGAATCTTGTGAATTCCGAGGATCCCAAGAAAGTAGGTCTGTCCGAGTTGACATCTGCCATGATGAATGAGGGCACTAAGAATTACACCACGGAACAGATCAGTGCTGAGTTGGACAAGTTGGGATCCGATATTTCCTTCGATGGAGGAAAAATGAGTACGACTGTGACTGTCCGTTGTCTCACTAAAAACCTTGATGCCACACTTAAGATACTTGAAGAAAAACTGATGCGGCCACGATTCGATGCAGAGGATTTCAAGCGTATAAAAAAGCAGTATGTAGAGTCGCTTGTCAGCGAAAGAAAGCAGGCTGAATCAACCGCTAACAAGCTTTTCTATCAGGTCATGTATGGCGAAAATATCATGGGAGCATACGTTTCCGATAAAAACGTTAAAAAATTCACTCTGGAAGAAGTGAAAGCATATTATGAGAACTACTATTCGCCATCCGTCTCGAAACTTGTTATTGTAGGCGATGTCGATGAGAAAGACATCTTGCCAAAACTCGCCTTCCTGGAGCAATGGAAAGGAAAAGAAGTGAAGTTGCCGGAAATTAATGTATCCGCAGTTGCGGGTCAGCCTACTCAGATCTATCTGTCGCACAAAGAAAACGCCCCACAATCGGTTGTCATGATCGGTCATGCAGGCATGAAGTATGATGCGACTGGTGATTACTTCAGAGCGAATGCAATGAATTTCTCGTTCGGCGGAGCGTTCAACAGCCGCTTGAACCTGAATCTCCGCGAAGCTAAAGGTTATACGTACGGAATCCGGTCAGGATTTTCCGGGAACAAATACACTGGCGAATTCATGATCTCATCGAGTGTGAAGCGTTCTGCTACCGACACCAGTATCGCAGAAATCATGAAAGAGTGGAAGAGTTTCCGCGAGAAGGGTATGAGCGAGGAGGAGATGAATTTCACAAAGAATTCGATCCTGAACGGCGAAGCTTTACGTTATGAATCACCTTTCCAAAAAGCGACGTTCCTTTCAAGGATCATTCAGTACAATCTGCCTTCTGATTATACCAACCAGCAACAGAAGATACTGAAGGAAATGACTCTTTCCGAAATGAACGGTCTCGCTCAAAAGGACTTTCATCCGGAAAGTGCGATCATACTTGTGGTAGGCAACAAATACGTTTTGAAAGATCGTCTTGAAAAACTCGGCTACGGCAAAGTAAAAGAAATCAGTCTGGATGGATCTGGAGCTTACTGACGGCTATTTAACATAATATAATGCAATTCAAAAAAAATGAAAAAATCGATTTTTTCAATATTCCTGTTTGTCATGGTCGCTTCGGTTTCCTTTGGACAGCAGAGTCAGGTTCAAAGTGCAGCGAAATCACTTTCCTACGATCCGATGCGATACAGCGATTTGGTGAATGCTAAAACCAGTATCGATGCAGCCGCTGAAAACGAGATGACCAAAAACGATCCCAAGATGTGGTACTATCGCGGGAAGGTTTACAACAAAATCGCCAGCAACAATGAAGCGAAGGAAAAGAACCTGGATCCGGAAGCGATTGAGAAGTGTGTAGTCAGTTTCATCAATTGCATCAAGACAGACACTAAGAAGAACTGGTATGATGAGACCAAATCCCTGGTCTGGCAATCGTCCATCACCTTATTCAACAAGGCTGTAACCACCTATACGACGGGCGACGCGAATGCGGCAATCAGGATGTATGCCATCATTTTCGACGTGTTTCCACTTGATCTGGATAACAACTTGAAAAGGAATAATATCACGCCTGAAATCCTGTACAAAAACATTTATTTCGCCGCGAAGAAAGCAGGTGACAAGCAAACGGCAGAAGCCAACCTCCAGAAGCTCATCGATGTCCGTTTCAACGATCCGAATATCTACTTATGGATGTGCGAATTGAAACTGGAGAAAAAAGACACGGCCGGTGCGATCGAGATCGTGGAAACCGGACTGGAAACGTTCGACGATTATCCCCGGCTGATAACCCAGCAAATCAATCTTTATCTGGTTACCGGAAAAACCGAAGTCCTGATCGGAAAGTTGGCAGAGTCCATTCAAGCAGCTCCTGACAATGAAATCCTTTATCTGATCCGTGGTGAACTTTATGAGCAGAAGAAAGAATATTCGATGGCTGAAGCCGATTATAGCAAGGTATTGGAAATCAATCCGGACAACCTGACGGCGAATTATGATATAGGAACGATGTTATTCAACCAGGCTGCAGAATTGACCAAAAAAGCCAACCAGACTACGAATAACACTGAATATGGAAAATTGGAGAAGGAATTCATGGCAAAATTCGCATCATCGGAAAAGTACCTGGACAAGGCGAGGGAGGTCAACAACAAGAAAACGGAAGATGAAATAACCAAATATAAAGTCACATTACAATCTTTACGACAGATATACGTGCGTACGAACAGGCTCGACAAAGCGAACGAAGTGAAGGCAGAGTTGGAAAAGATGTAAACCAAATTCAGACGCTTCCAAAAAAGAAGCGACCGATAAAAGAAAAGACAGAGCGCGGAGCATCGAAAGGTGTTTCGCGTTTTTGTTTGCAGTAGGTTGCTTTAATTTATATTTATTATTTAACATAATATTAATTATAAGACAGAAAAGGTATTTAATTTGGCGAAAAGGGGCATCGGACGATTACGACGGAATTTTAAGTTCAGAAGCTCTACAGCCATTTGGTTGATAGCTTCTTTTCAATTCTGTTCAAGGATTCCATTAAAGATATCCGGATCAGCTGGAGAATTTCGTGCAAAAGCAAAACGTGAGAACGTCATCAAATAGTAAAAGCGATTGAATCTGTTGTGGTGTGATAATTCGGATCCAAAGTAATCGAATACGACTTACCGCCTATCCTGAATTCAGAGAGCCATAAAAAAGCCCCGATTTCGGGGCCTTGAATGTCTGAGTTGGCAATTTATCAACCCCAGCGAACTATGCTGAAAATCCAGCACAAAGCCACGAGTATCCAAAGAAATGCCATAACCGAGGCGCCTGTTTCGCCGAAATACGTGTACCAAACACCTTTTGAAGGAGTTCCGGCGTGGTGATTATCGTGTGACATTGGAGATAACGTTTATTGGGGCAAATGTCGGAAAAAAATGGAATTCAGCGCATCCGTGCCATCACCGTATTTCTTGTTTATTGATACGTTTTTCAACATGGAAGTCCGATTTTAACCATTGCTCAGCTTTTCAGAGTATTCTTCCAGGTACTGATCCATTTTCTTACGCTTGTATTGCATGATGAATCTTGGGTGTGGCAAACCGATCAGTTTGTCGAAATATCCATAGTCATCATTCCATCGACTGAATAATTCCAGATTTTTTCCTTCGCCGACAATAAATGCCACATCTCTGCGGCAACCGAATTCCAATTGTCTTTTTACCGATTTATGGATGAACGAATCGACTGACGAGAGCAGTTCCTTGTCGTCGTAATAATTCACATTTACGCCGTCTTTGATAAAGCCCAGCGGGCAAACCGACGTGATGTGAAATCTGCTGTAAAATTCATCTGGTCCGCCGAGTTTTTCAATCATCCGGTAAATGAAATCACTGGACAATTCAGCTTTTTTATGAAAATGGTTCCCGATTCCGCAAAACTTCTCAAGAT
>JBJSZR010000339.1:0-1114 GCA_046090385.1 Bacteroidota bacterium | reverse complement strand
CGAAGAGCAGGCTCCGAATGTAGCGGCGATAAGGAAAAGGATCAGGACTTTTTTCATGGCTGTCAGTTGCTTAGGGTCTTCGCGAGGAAGGGGGAATTGTTACTTTTGCTTAAAATTACAAACACCGTACCAAAAACGGCTCTGCCGAAACGAATATGAGCAAAGAATTCCCCACACGTGCTGAAAATTATGCCCAATGGTATCAGGAACTGGTCATCAAAGCCGATTTGGCTGAAAATTCCGCTGTCCGTGGCTGTATGGTCATTAAACCATATGGCTATGCTATCTGGGAAAAGATGCAGGCCATATTGGATAAGATGTTCAAGGATACCGGGCATGTGAACGCTTATTTTCCTCTTTTCATACCTAAGTCATTCCTGAGCAAAGAGGCGGCTCACGTCGAGGGTTTTGCAAAGGAATGCGCTGTGGTGACCCATTATAGGTTGAAGAATGCGGAGGATGGAAGCGGCGTGATTGTGGATCCAGAAGCCCGGCTTGAGGAGGAATTGATTGTCCGCCCCACTTCAGAGACTATCATTTGGAATACGTATCGCGGTTGGATCCAGTCATATCGCGATCTGCCGATATGAGTCAATCAATGGGCCAATGTGGTCCGTTGGGAGATGCGTACAAGGCTATTTCTTCGCACGGCTGAATTCCTCTGGCAAGAGGGTCACACCGCGCATGCCACCAAAGAAGAGGCGATCGAGGAGACAAGAAAGATGTTGGATGTGTATGCTGAGTTCGCCGAGACAATTTTAGCAGTGCCGGTCATCAAGGGATTGAAAACCGCGAACGAACGTTTCGCTGGTGCGGAGGATACGTACTGCATTGAAGCGATGATGCAGGATGGCAAAGCATTGCAAGCAGGTACGTCCCATTTCCTCGGACAGAATTTCGCCAAGGCGTTCGATGTGAAATTCACGGGAAAGGATGGCAAGCAGGACCATGTGTGGGCTACTTCATGGGGCGTGTCTACACGACTGATGGGTGCGTTGATCATGGCCCACTCCGATGATGATGGACTGGTTCTTCCTCCAAAATTAGCTCCCACCCAGGTGGTCATTGTTCCAATCTATAAGAACGAAGAGCAGCTGAAGCAGATTACTGCGGC
>JBJSZR010000338.1:0-7481 GCA_046090385.1 Bacteroidota bacterium | reverse complement strand
ACTCAAAACAGCACAGGATGAGGCGGTTCCTGCAACAATCGAGATCAGGGATGTCATTACCAATGAACTGACTAAGATCGATGTTGATTCCGTGACGGGTGAATATGCATTCGTTGTAGGTTTGGAACATGACCTCATGTTATCCGTCAAACAAAAAGGATTCGCATTCACATCGCAGTACGTTTCCTCAGCGGATTCCTCAAACACAAAGCCTAAAAATCTCGATATCGAATTGAATGAATTGGAAGTCGGTGGTCAATATACCATCAACGATATCCTTTTCGCTTCCAATTCCTTCCAAATAAATGACACCATCAAAGTGGTGTTGAATGAATTTGCGGATTACCTTGCTATGAATAATGGCATGAAATTGGTACTTCAAGGCCACACGGATGATATAGGAAGTACGGAGGATAACATGGTTCTTTCAAAAAACAGAGCAAAGGCAGTCAGCGATTATCTGATTTCACATGGAGTCGCTAAAGAACGCCTTAGCTCCGAAGGTTTCGGTGAGTCCAAACCGATAGCTTCCAATTCAACGGAAGAGGGTAGAGCTAAAAACAGGCGAACGGTTTTCGTAGTAAGTCATAAATGAAAAAGCAACTTTAGACATGATTAACAAGGCATCAAAATTCATCACTGCGTCAATGATCGGTGCAGCTATGTTCTCCTCTTCAATGGCGGATACGCCGCATCATATAAAGCAAAGTCAGATCGCCTCCGTAAGGGTGTACCAGCAAGGAGCCCAAGTGGAAAGGATTTTTACGGCAAATCTGGAATCCGGTACCAATCTGCTTTATCTGGAGGGCCTCTCCAGTTCTATAGATCAGGGATCAATCAATGTGAACGGAACAGGAGATGCCACGCTTGCATCCATAGGTTATCAATTGGATTATCTTACCGGCTCCAACAGGCCCGCTGAAGTACTCCGGCTTGAAGATTCGCTGAAGACCACCTCAAGGGCCATCGAAAAAGTGAACGGACTGGAACAGGTTTACAATGATGAGATCGGCATGATGAACCTTAACAGGTCTGTAGGCGGGGCTAACATCGGTGTAGATATCGATAATCTTCGGGAGATTGCCGACTTCTATCGAGAACGTGTGATAGAGTTAAAGGTGAAACTCATCGATATCCATGATGAACAGAAGAACCTCAAAGAAACTTACGACAGACTCAACAGGCAACTTGCCGATTGGAACACCAAAATGAATCGCCCCCTTGGAACAATCGTTTTGAAACTTGTAGCCTCCAAAAGAGGTCCCGTTACTTTCAAAACGTCCTACTATACAGGCGGAGCTTCTTGGACCCCGTCCTATGATCTTCGTGCCCGACAAATCAATCAACCCATTCAGTTGGTGTACAAAGCGGATGTTGTCCAGAATACGGGTGAAGTATGGAATAATGCACATTTATTGCTGTCCACAGGAAATCCTTCGGTAGGCGGAAACAAGCCTGACTTGCAGCCTTGGTATCTTGATTTTCTCAGCCCTCAACCACTACGTGGGCAGAAGAGTTACCAGGTGGACGGTATGGCTCCGGCTGTTCTTTCTATGCAAGATGGAGCAATCAATTCTGTAAGTGAAATGGTGACAGTCAATTCAAAAACCACCAATGTTGATTTCGATATTGCCATGCCATATACCATCAATTCCGATAATCAGCCAGCGACAATTGAAATCCAAAGCACTGAGCTGGTCGCCAGTTACACATATTTCGCAGTTCCAAAATTGGATAAGGATGCATTCCTTTTGGCCAAAGTGGGTAACTGGGATGGGTTGAACCTCATGCCTGGGAAGGCGTTTGTATATTTTGAAGGTAATTATGTGGGAGAATCATTTGTTGATCCGGGCATCACGACCGACTCAATGAATATCTCACTTGGCAGGGATAAACGTATTGTCATTTCCAGAGAAAAGAAACAGGAGTTCTCTCAGACCAGGATCATGGGTGGCAATGTCGTTAAAGAGCATTTGTATGAGATTACTGTCAAAAATTTGAAAAAAGAGCCTGTGCGTCTTTTGCTTGAAGACCAGGTTCCTGTCAGCCAACAAGGCGATATCAAAGTGACACAGGGAGAACTCTCAGGTGGCAGTTTGGAACAATTGACGGGTAAAGTGACGTGGACATTGGATATGTTGCCCGGCGGAACTGAAAAGAGAACAATTGGATTTACAATAAAATCACCCAAAGATCGTCCTGTTTCCGACCAATAAGTGCGGTAAAAATCGAACTTTCAGTCGACGAAAGGTGTTTTCTCTTTGGCAAGGTCTGACGACCTTTGTTCAAAGTGATGGTTAAACGCATCCGGCTTCTATTCCTGATTTCTGTTCTGTCGGTATCTGTTCCTTCAGGTTCTATCGCTTCGTCGGTTTGCAGTGCTACTGTGAACTCTTTTCCATACACTGAAAGTTTTGAAAACGGTGCAGGAAACTGGTTCACCGGAGGCACAGCATCAGACTGGGCGCTTGGTTCTCCCTCCAAATCGACTATCAATATCGCAGGCGACGGCTCTGACTGTTGGGTGACAGGGGGATTGATCGGATCAGCTTACAACCCCGGACAGCGTTCATGGTTGCAAAGTCCCTGCTTCGATTTTTCTTCCTTGCTGCATCCGGAGATCAGATTCATGATTTATTGGGAAACCGAGTATCAGTTCGACGGCGGTAATCTGCAGTATTCAATAGATAACGGTGCAACCTGGCAGACCTTGGGAGATGCAACTCAGGACGCTTGTCAATCTGAAAATTGGTACAATATTTCCTCCATTACCAACTTGTCCGGAATAGCATCACCTAGTAGCGGGTGGTCAGGTACTACACGGCCTACCTCAGGCTCCTGTCGTGGTGGAAACGGCAGTGGCGGATGGGTGACAGCATCCTATTGCCTTCCTCAGCTTGCTGGCTTACCATAAGTCGCTTTTCGATTCACTTTCGGATCCGGTACTACCTGTAATGATTTCGATGGGATAGCGATTGATCTTTTCAGAGTGGGTGAACTGATACCTCGGGTAACAACCATGAGTTACCAGTGTCAATCTTCCAGGACGATCTTGTTCACTGACGAGCAGCCTGATTGCCGGGATTTAAGGTCTTGGGACTTCGGGGATGGAACGATCGAAACTAATGCTGCTCCTGATATCTCACATACTTTTTTGCAAGAGGGTACCTACACTATCACCCTAAGTGCGGAGCACTCATGTCTGGGAACAGAGATCACGGTCATTAGCGTGAACATATTGTCTTTCAACGCAGAAATCAATCCGGTCACCTGTTCCGGAACCGATGACGGTTCGATTATCATTCAACCTGTTCCCGGATCTCTGGCTAACACGCAAATCAATTGGCTGACACCAGGATTGTCCGGGTTTTCAATTTCTGGTATCGGACCAGGACAATATGTTTTTCAATTAACTGCGAACCGTTCATGTGCAGTAAGCGATACGATTCTGATGCCTGACCGCCCCAACGCACCTCAACCCGTAATCGGGCCGGATAGGACCATCTGTCCGGGCAGTGCTGTGCTTTTGAAAACAGCTTTGTCATATACGCAGTATCTGTGGTCTGACGGATCCATAGGATCCTCGTTGTTGGTCAATGATCCCGGAAATTACTGGTTACAAGTGACCGACTCCGATGGTTGCTCCGGAAGGGATAGCGTTTATCTTGAACTGGAATGTTTGACAGAGCCTGTTTTTCCATCTGCATTCACTCCGAACGGAGATCTTAAAAACGATTACTTTCAAATATATTGCGGTTCAATCATCATCGAGGATTGGTATGTTATGGATCGTTGGGGTCAGCGACTTTTTCATTCAACTGATCCGCTACAAGTTTGGGAAGGAGATGATGTTCCGGAAGGGGTGTATGTTTGTCTGGTCCGATACCGGGATACAGATGATAATCTTATAGAAAAAACAGGTCGTATCACACTGATACGCTGATCATATTTCGGTAACTTTCATATCATGTGTAAGTCCATTCTATGGTTTCTATTTTTTTCTGCGCTGCTTCATATTGAGGGTGCTTTTGCCAAAAGTGATTTGGACACGATCGCAACTACTGATTTTCAACCAAGGAAAACGCTTCGCTGGTTAGATCCGAAAGCAATTCCTGATGCAAATAGGACCAAAGTGCTGGTTGGTGGGTTAAGCGGGCTCTATGCAGGTTCTATGACTTGGCTTTATACACAATGGTACAGCGATTATTCGCTGGGCAGCTTCAGGACTTTCAATGATGGTGGCGAGTGGGAGGGAATGGACAAGTATGCTCATGCATGGGACGCTTATTCCATTTCCAAACCTGTGTTTCATCTTTTCCGTTGGGCAGGATACGATAATGACCGTTCCGCCTGGTATGGAGCAGGCATATCCACGCTGTTTCAAACCACCGTCGAAGTATTCGACGGATTTTCACCGGGATGGGGATTTTCTTTTTATGATATAGCAGCCAACACAGGTGGTACTGCTTTGTTTCTATCCCAGCAACTTGGATGGAAAGAGCAGCGCATCGTCCTGAAATATTCTTTTCACACCACACAATATGCCTCACTTCGTCCCGATGTTCTTGGGTCCAATCTGCCCGAGCGGATATTGAAAGACTACAACGGGCTCACCTATTGGGTTTCCGTGAATCCCTCTTCATTTTTGCGAAACGGATCGTCGTTTCCCTCATGGATCAGTCTGGCAATCGGATTCGGTGCTGAAGGGATGACAGGAGGCGATGATAATCCTACAGAAGTCGATGGTCGCGCCATTCCAGCTTTTGACAGGTATCGTCAGTATTATCTTGGAATAGATTTCGATCTGGCAAGAATAAAAACACGGCACAGGTTATTACAGGACCTTTTCAAAGTGATAAATATTATCCGTCTTCCGGCGCCAGCCATCGAGTTCGCTCACGGAAGAAAAACTAAGTGGCATCCGCTATATTTCTGATAGCATCAGTAAAGTGGGATGGAAGGGTCGATCTCGTGCGAGTAGGCTGTAATTCCGCCCTTCAGGTTATAGAGATTTGTGAAACCGAATCTGGTTTCTAAAGCGTTGACGATGGCAGCGCTGCGCCCACCGGCTTTGCAGTGCACGATGACTGGTTTTTCTCGTGATATCTTGCTCACATTTTCCATGACGGTGCCCATCGGAATTAGTTCTCCGTTCAGGTTGCAGATATCATATTCCAGTTCTTCTCGGACATCGATGAGCTGAAAGTCTTCTTGGTTGTCGATTTTCTGCTTGAGTTCCTGTACAGTGATTTCCTTCATTTCTATAGGTTTATATGTAAAAATACTAATTTGGCCATCACGGATGGAAATCGTTTTCAAAAAGGCACCTTACCTCGATGATTGGCAATCGCATTTCAAACGGATCAATCTGGAATGGCTTGAGGAATATTTCACCGTCACTCTGGCTGATCTGGACCAATTGGAAAATCCCGATAGGATACTGAAAAATGGTGGTGCGGTTCTTTTTCTTGTTGTCAGTGGAGAGGTTGTCGGAACCTTGGCTTTGGTAAAGGAGCCGGATGGATCGATGGAGCTGGCCAAGATGGGTATTCTTTCAACACATCGTGGTAAAGGTTTTGGTAGGAAGCTTATCATGAATGCAATAGAAGAGGCGAAGGGCTCAGGGGCATATGGTTTGCATCTCGACACGGTTGATGTCCTGAAGCCAGCTATCGCATTGTATGAATCAGCTGGTTTTTGCAGGGTAGGCGAGCCACAGGTGCATCCTCTTTTTGGAAGGACTACATTTAGGATGGAACTGAAATCCTTGTGATACAATTGGCCAGAGAAGTAATCACTTTTTCTTAAGTAGGGTTTCAAGCTGATACATCTCATCCCTTAATCTGGCAGCTTCGATGAAGTCAAGTTCCTTGGCAGCCTTTTCCATTGATTTTTTAACACTGCCTATCTGCTTCTTGATTTCTTCTGGATTCATGTAATTCAACACCGGATCAGCGGCTAAGGAAGCGATTTCTGATTCCACATAAGCCTTCTCCACAGAACCTCGTGCATCGGCCACTTTCGTTTGGATGAGCACGCTTTCTTTGGATTTGACGATCTGGGTAGGAGTGATGCCGTGTTCTTCATTGTAAGCAAGCTGCTTTTCACGCCTGCGACCGGTATCTTCCATGGTCTGGCGCATGCTTTCGGTTACCTGATCGGCATAAAAAATGACTCTTCCATTCACATTTCTTGCTGCACGCCCGGCCGTCTGAGTAAGCGAACGGTTACTTCGTAAAAATCCCTCCTTGTCAGCATCCAGAATGGCAACTAATGAAACTTCGGGTAAATCCAGTCCCTCTCGAAGCAGATTGATCCCAATCAGCACATCGAAATTACCTAATCGAAGATCCCTCAATAATTCTACACGTTCCAGTGTATCCACCTCAGAGTGGATGTAGCGGCAATTGATGCCAAGCCCCGTAAGATACTTGGCCAACTCTTCTGCCATACGCTTTGTCAGCGTAGTAACCAATACTCTTTCACCGACTTTTATAGTCTTATCAATCTCTTCCAACAAATCGTCCACCTGATTGATGGCCGGGCGGACTTCAATCACCGGATCCAGTAATCCTGTAGGACGGATCACCTGCTCTACCAGAATGCCTTCACTTTGTTGCAATTCGTACTCAGCTGGCGTGGCACTAACAAAAATGGTCTGGTTGACCAATCCTTCGAACTCCTCGAATTTAAGCGGACGATTATCAAGTGCCGATGGAAGCCGGAATCCATACTCCACGAGATTCTGTTTTCTCGAACGGTCGCCACCGAACATGGCACGGATTTGTGGCACGGTGACGTGGCTCTCATCGACAACCAAAATGAAATTATCCGGGAAGTAATCAATAAGACAAAACGGTCTTTCGCCGGGAGACCTTCCGTCGAAGTACCTGGAATAATTCTCAATTCCTGAACAATACCCCAACTCTCTAATCATCTCAAGATCATAAGTCACACGGTCTTCCAGTCGCTTCGCTCCCAGATGTTGCCCCAGCGACTTCATATAATCGACCTGCTTGACCATATCCTCCTGGATCTGCCAGATGGCTTCAAGCTGTCGTTCAGGATTTGTGACGAAAATATTAGCAGGATAGATAATGACAGATGATTGCTTTTCGATAGTCTTGCCATTGATGGGATCGACTATCGCTATCTCTTCAATCTCATCACCGAAAAAGTAAAAGCGATAAGCGATGTCGCCATAGGCGATGAAAACATCGACGGTATCGCCACGGACACGGAATTTCCCTCTGTCGAAATCCGTTTCTGTACGTGAATACAGTGAAGTCACCAGACGATGCAGAAAAGCGTTCCGGCTTACCCGTTCTCCCTCGCGCACCCGTATCGTATTCGATTTGAAATCACTTGGATTTCCGATGCCATAAATGCAACTGACTGAACTTACTACGATCACATCCTCGCGGCCGGAGAGTAATGCTGTAGTGGCGCTGAGTCGCAGTTTCTCTATCTCTTCGTTGATA
>JBJSZR010000337.1:0-1378 GCA_046090385.1 Bacteroidota bacterium | reverse complement strand
GAACAATTGGGGTTTGCGCAAGCTGGCTTATCCGATTCAGAAAAAGAACACAGGATTCTATTACCTCCTGGAGTTCAAGGGCACAGGTGAAGCAATCACCAAGCTCGAGACTGAGTACAAACGAGATGAGCGGATTATGCGTTTCCTCACCGTCCGGCTGGACAAACACGCCATCGCGTACAACGAGAAAAAGCGCAAGAGCGCTGAAATCAAGAAGCAGGAAGAATCCGCTTCGTAATCAAGGAGGAAAAGAAAATGTCAGCACCCAATCAAGAAGTCCGCTACCTCAATCCCCCTGCGGTAGACAATACCAAAAAGAAGTACTGCCGTTTCAAGAAGAACGGTATCAAGTACATCGACTACAAGGATGCCAACTTCTTGCTCAAGTTTGTCAATGAGCAAGGCAAGCTCCTTCCGCGTCGTATCACCGGAACCTCTTTGAAGTTCCAGCGCAAGGTCACTCAGTCCATTAAGCGCGCCCGTCATCTGGCACTCATGCCTTATGTCGGCGATATGTTGAAATAATAAAGAAGGAGGAACAGCAAGATGGAAGTAATTCTCAAACAAGACGTAGATAATCTCGGTTACGCCGATGAAATCGTAAAGGTAAAACCGGGCTATGCCCGAAATTTCCTTATTCCCCGCGGCATGGCCGTGGTAGCCACCGAGTCTGCTCGCAAGATGCTGGCTGAAACCATGAAACAGCGTGCTCACAAAGCCGCCAAGATCAAAGGTGATGCTGAATCAGTCGCCAAGCAACTCGAAGCTATGACACTCAAGATCGCCACCAAGGTTGGTGAAACCGGTAAGATTTATGGATCGGTTACAGCACTCCAGATCGCCGATGCGCTTTCCAAGCATGGTGTGAACGTCGATCGTAAGAAGATCACCCTCGATACCGACCATATCAAGACTCTTGGTTCGTACACCGCTATGGTGAACTTGCACAAGGATGTAAAAGCGAAGGTCAACTTCGAAGTGGTCGCCGAGTAAATCCAAGAACCAACTATCAAAGAAAAGCCGCTCCTGAATAATGGAGCGGCTTTTTTAGTCAGCAGTCTGCCAACTGTAGACCGCGACACTGGTCGTCGGTATGAAGGCTCATCAAATCTTCCTCAGCGCCTCACGCCCGGCAATTCCAGAGATGGCGTTTACAGCCACAAACCGCTTCACAAATTCAGGATTAGTCGACGAGTATTGCCTCAAGGCCCAGCCGATGGCCTTCTGAATGAAAAAATCTTTCTTATGATGGCAATTGAGAAAGGCTGTTTCAAAAAGTGAAGTATCGGTTTTGTCTTTGGCAAATAGCTGGCTGATCAATGCAGTCCTGTTCAACCAGATGTTTTCAGATAATGAATACGCGATCATCATTTCACGG
>JBJSZR010000336.1:0-5239 GCA_046090385.1 Bacteroidota bacterium | reverse complement strand
CATCCTTTGCTGCATCGTATTCGGCATTTTCTGACAAATCTCCTTTATCACGCGCCTCTGCAATCTGTTGGGAAATACGAGGGCGCTCGACATTTTTAAGTTGATTCAATTCGTCTTGGAGCTTCTTGAGCCCCTCTTGGGTAAAATACTGAGCACTCATGGTAGTGAAAGATTCATCGGGAAACCCCGATTTGATTTGCTGTCTGTAAGTTGATTTTTTGGCTGGCAGTTAAAAACGAAACAAGACCCCGAAGGATCTTGTTCGTCCGACAAATGTAGATAATCGGAATTATAACGTCAATTTCGCTCCGAAGGTGTGCGTGTTATCGAAAGGGTTGGTGAATCGGATGGAATAATCGATACTGAATTTCTTACCTGACTTTCCGAGTGGCGCTTCAAGCGTCATACCAGCTGAAGGACCGGTGAAAACCGTTGCACGCAACGCATCATCGAAAATGTTCTTTTCATACGTAAATCCTCCGCGAAGCATGAAAAACTCCCTGAAAGCATATTCGACTCCGACTGTTGTCTGGTCGTTACTGAAAGAATTGGAACAATAGCTTGCGGCGGTCGTGATACGATGATTCTCAGCAGGCTTGAAGTCATACGCTGCACCGATGCTTAGCAAGGAAGGAATCTCGAACCCTTCTGTACGTTGCTCGATGGTCATGGTATAATTACCGGAAGGTGCGGTAAGTCGGGTTGAAAGACCATCACCACCATATTTCATCGGAGTACCTACGTTTTTAAGTGCAATACCGAAGCGGATATTGTCTCGACTCTCGTTGGTACCTGTCACATACTGGATACCTGCATCCACCGCAAGACCTTGAGCACCAACGTTGGAAATATTCTCGTTGATGATCTTGACGGTGAAGCCACCGAAGATAGAATTGGAGAAGGCCTTAGCATAAGACAGACCGATATTGATCATCTGCGGCTTGAAGGTTCCGATACCACCTTCTGGAATGGATGTGGTAGTGATATCGATATCGCCATAATCCATGGACATGATGGTAAGTCCCATCACACTCGATTCACCCACGCGCTGGGTCAGGCCGAATGCGTTGATACCTACCTGGCTTCCGCGCAGGAAGGAGGTATGCGCAAATCCAACATCGGTTTTGGCGGTATGTGCAATACCTGCGACGTTCAAGAACGTAGCCTCCAGGCCTCTGACGGCTCCACTGTTGGCATTACCCCAACCGGTAGAGCGGGCCCAGGGATTGATGAGCAATTCCGTGGCTCCGGCCTGACCGACGCGATCGGGATTCCCGGCGCTTGCCGTACCCGAATAAAGTAGTCCGGCGATCAGAAATGCTTTTATAATATGGAGATTCTTCATGATTCTTTTTTTCTAGAGCAGATGTAACTGGGTGACAGGATCAGAAAGTATCAAGATCGATTGGACGCATGACACCGAACCATTTCAACGTACGCTCTCCAATTCCAGGAGCGAGTACATGAATCAGATAAATGCCACTGGCAACAGGGATACTTTCAGTATTCTTAAGATCCCAATCGATATAGGTTGCAAGGTTCAGCTCGGGAAACACTTTACCATCGGTATTGTCCAGACCTGCATCTCTGCGCAAACGGCGAACCAGGATACCGCTTGTCGTGTAGATAGAAACAGTACAATTGGATGGCAAATTGGTGATCCGGACACGGTTATCGAACTGATTCTGCTCGTAATTCGAATATGCATAATACGGGTTCGGAACGATATTGATCAGATCAAGGGCGTTCTTCGCCACATCGTTCTGCTGTATACGAGCAGTGAGATTATCGGTGCTGAACTTGTAGAAGGGACGGAATCCGTGGGTAGCGTCGGTAGCAGTACCTACATATGACTGATACGGACGTGAAACACGAAGACGAACCTTCACATCAGACGCAAGGAAACGCTGACCGGGAGCGACGTAAGAACAGGAAACCCACATGCAATCTTTCCATACACGATTCGCCTTCTTCTGGTTTGTAGCGGTAAGTCCACCGGTATTCGCATTGGCACGAACAGACCAGAGTTGGTCGTAAATACGCTGGCAACCATCGTACCCGCCACCGTAATAACTGGTGTCGGCAGGAAGCGGGTAACGCAACGTACGCTTGTTACTGAATACATAGATGTAGTGCTTGCCGCCGGCTACCAAGCGTCCGTCAGGACCGAAGAAGGTGGAAGTAGGATTGTAAATCATATCCGCACCGGTTTCACCGGAGTATCCGTTTGCAGGATCCAGGTAGCTGTCCTCACCGAAAGCGATATTCAAACGCTCGCCGGTCTCTACGTTGATGGCATAGCCAGGGAACCAGGAGAACCCGGAATCAGTAGTACTGTAGGTTCCGTCAAGGTTCCAGGAAAGATGCTTTCTGATCAGGTTGCGTGCTTGGCGTCCTTCAGATCGACCAATACTTGTTTGCGTTTCAAATACCACGCAACGGCTCCACTTCGACTTGTCGTTGGTAAGGACAATGTCAACACTGCAGAGATAAGAAAGACTATCCAGCTTGGTGGCAGGATTTGCTACATCCCAACCGATATTCGGTTTGCCCGGAGGAGCCGGAACCACGATATCCGAGTCGCCGTCTGCTGTGTTGTAGATATCGTTAGCGCAAAGAGCGAATGGAGCCCAAGTGCCGCTCAGCACCTTTTCATACACTTGGCCGTCATCGAGTAACGGATAATCAGGCGTCTTAGGGCCTGAACGTATCCAGTTGAACTTGAAATCAGCATCATCATCGGTAATGCCAGTCAACCATTGGAAATTAGCGTTGGTGTATTCTTTGGTAGCCTCCACAAAACCGTTGCCGACTGCGTCTTTACCAATTACGCCGACCTGGTTCATACTGATATAGAAACCATAATTAGGGAACAGCTGGTCATAAGGGAACTGCAAGGATTTTTCTGCAGAATCAAGCACGTTAGGATTGGCCATATTACGAAGCACCCAACGGCTATCGCCGATAGGACTGTCTACCACCCAAAGTTCGAAGTTGCCGGGAACCACTTTCACCGGATCATATACCCTTATATCAACCGGACCGCGACCACGGGCGTAAACGGGATATTGTACCTCGTTGACAGGTGATGTGGAGTTGAAGATGATATCGTCGATCTGATCCTGACGGAGATCGAGACTCAATCGATCAGTGCCCACATTGATACCATTCCCGTTACCGGTGATTCGCTGAATCTCAGGACCATCGCCATAGGTCGTACCAAGGATCAAACCTTCGAACTCAGGCGTCGGGTTATGAGGGATCGCTGTGTAGATATTGATTGAACCGCCTGTTGCATTACGACGACCGGCAATGTAAGGCTTGCCCAGACCTTCAACATACGGGTCGAAGGTCTGCTGATCAGGGTTATACGCATATGCGATCGCCATGAAGTAATAGGTAGTGTGATTTACAAGCGCAGAGTTACCTGTCGCGAAAGCGTCCGTATTGACACGGAAAGTGTGGCGTAAGCCGTTGTCTTCACCGACCACTTCTTCCACTGAAACAATAGCGTTCAGCTCGGGCTGATAATACTGGTTGACAATCTGAGCAATTCCGTTTTTGATATCACACTGGAAAATCATCCGGGCCTTATCAGGATTATTTAGATCTGTGACAGAAACAGAGGCACTCTTGAGTTGAAACACCTTATAACCTTCGAAACGATATTTGGATCCAGGATTACCCGCAGCCTGCGACTCCTTGTCATCTTCGGCATACTCTTCGCGGTAATTATTGGAAGAGGCAGGATTGATGATTGACAGGATAAGTTCACGATCCATTTCGCGGACAGCCAATTCAGGTGCATCGGGACCGTCGATGACTTTGAAGCAACTGTTGAACAGAAGCTGCGCCTTATCATCGGCTAAACGTACAAGCTTCAGGGATGCCAATGCACCGCCTGATGTGGAACGCGCCCAAACGACACCCGTAGTTATATAATTGACCGCGCCAGGCTGAAGCGTGAAAGGACCTGCCGTTTGAATGAATCGACGGTCAGAAGGAGTGTTAGGCTGAGCACCCGGCAATGGCTCGGTCTCTGACCACGGGAATAACTGACTCAGCGGAACACCTTTGGTTCCCCAACCGTTGGGATCGGTATCCCCCGGGAACATGAAGTCGCAACTGTCGTAACCGGCAGTCTGGTACCCTGTTCCTCCATACACCAATGGAGATTGGTCCTTCCAGATACCGCGCATGTAGTTATAATACTGGTTGAAATCGTTCGGGTTACCGGTAGGGCTGCCATCGTTGTTGTAATAAACGAATTTGGACATGATGATTTGCTCATCGGGCTCATCGATGACTGAGTCGCGATTGTTATCGATTCCGTCACCGATATCAGCCAACGGACCTTCGAAGAAATCGACACCGATAGCAGGAGGATTCGCTCCGTACCCTACAGCACCTTCATCATTTTCATCACCATTATAACAGTATCCGAATCCACGTTTTACGTCACAGCCAACATAGTCATCAAGGTAATTACCCAGATCGGGATCGACCCATGCACCGAAGTAAGTTTCATACAATGCTTGACTTGCGCGGTTAATGAGCTTATAGCGGTAGAAGCTCATATTGTTGATTTCATCATTCGTGGCGAAGCCGAATGCCTGTGCCTGGATCTCCAAACCGATGGCGCTCAACGACCCGGTCTCAGAGTGGTCTGCACCAACATCATTGAACACCCAAAACAAGGTCTGGTCACCGTACAACTGGTCTTTCACGTCACAATTGGAGGTCGTACCGAGGTTATAATATGGATAATCACCATCCTCATAATTGTAACGTCCATCGCCATTGTTGTCCACGAATGGAGCGATGTATTTAGCCTGGTTCTTGGAAGGGTCTCCACTTCCAGGCCAGGATTTGATAGCCTCAGGCGTATTAGGATCTACCTGATTATTGGCCTGATAATATTCAACAAAAGCCTTCACCTCGGCCTTGGATACTTTCCAATGGCGGTCATACGCGGCACAAACATCAGCTGAAACTGAAGTGTTGGCAGTATCCATCGGACCGGGCCAGAAATCTTCACCCGACTGGCGATAGGTCTGTGCGGCCACCTTCAGCTGACCATTGGCTGGATTATCCTTTCCCCCGATCCATATGGCACCGGAAAAAAGCGAGTGTAGATTGGAACCCTTGGGAACTTCGTAACCGGCATTTACCAGATCCCACCACATATCACCGTTCATCAAGACGGGGGTGCGGATGTTATTGATATCCAAGTCGGCCC
>JBJSZR010000335.1:0-6693 GCA_046090385.1 Bacteroidota bacterium | reverse complement strand
TGTTTTTTAGTTCTCAACGCATTCTTGTTCGATGTGCCTGTAGGCAACTTTGCCGGTTTTTACTCTAATGCTTTGCAGAGGAACACGACTGCGCTGGTAAATAACATTGAGCTTTATTCCGATCTGGCCGGTGTGTTTCTACCTCTCCCATTCGGATCGAAACCGGTTCCATCGTGGTGGATCTTGTTCGCTCTCGGCATTTGGTTCCTTAGATTGATAAGAAGAAAAGAACTCCCTGAGATATTCCTGGGTGTTTATGGATCGGTACTTCTGTTCTATCCATACCAGGATGGAGGATTCAGGTTTTTACTACCGGTCCTGCCATTACTCGTCAGCTATATGTCGGACTTGATTTTATTGATTACGCCTTACTCATGGAGTTTGAAAAGGAAATACCTCACCGCTTCCATTTTCATTCTGTTGCTTTTCTCCGGAAATCCTGAATTCCTGATAAGAGTGGCTGAGCGACCCTCGAGTGTTATTCAAGGTCCTCAGGATCCTAACGGACAAGGATTGATTGCAGAAATCAGGGAGAATATTCCGGATACTTCACTTGTGGCGTTCAATAAACCGAGAGCGCTTGCATTATTCACTGGTATGAAAACCACTAACATGCTCAAAAGTGCAGCATTGGAAATCACGCATGGGCAGTTCAATCAAATGGATGTGGACTATTTGGTCTTATCAAAGGCAAAAGATCGCGAAGAAACAAGTGCTCCTGAATTCAATCTTTATGCTGCGTCATATGTACAGGAATTTGATACAGCTTGGAGCAACGATGGATTCATTCTGCTCAAAAGGAAACCGGACTCAGGATCCGGAGAGTAATTTTTTTCTGAGCAGATTCAATGCATGAAGCATTGTTTCTCTGATGTTACGGTCGCGGTTATCCCCTAACCTCAATTGGTGCGAATAAACACCGTAAGGATCGGCAATCGCAATGTGAACTGTGCCGACCGGTTTTTCAGTAGTGCCTCCACCTGGACCGGCTACCCCACTTGTTGCAACAGCATAATCGGTTTGAAGTAATCTTTTAACGCTTACAGCCATTGCTTCCACCACTTCGCGGCTGACTGCACCATGCTTAGCCAGAAGGTCGTTTGGAACTTGAAGCACGGCTGACTTTACTGCATTATCATAGGCAATGACCGAACCCATGAAATAATCGGATGAGCCTGGAATGCTGGTAATCCTGTGTGCGATATAACCACCGGTGCAGCTTTCGGCAGTGGCCAGTGTTTTTCCTGATTTCCTTAGGAGGGTGCCTATAAGCTCTTCCAAGGTGTCATCATCATAACCGAAAACATATTCCTCCAGTTTTTCCGTCAGCTCAGAGGACAGTCTGTTCAATTCGTTTTTAAGCAAATCCTCATCATTTCCTGAGGCAGTCAATCGTAAGCGGACAAGTCCGGGTGAAGGAAGGTATGCCAGTTTTATTTCAGCAGGCAGTTCGTCCTCCCAATCGCCTATCATATCAGCTATCATCGACTCTCCAATCCCTTGGGTCAATATGGTACGATGAAGCACCGGTGGCAGTTTGAATCTTGCTTGCAGTCGGGGTATGACGTGCTCTTTCATCAATCCTTTCATCTCGTAGGGGACACCTGGCATCGATATGAAAACCTTACCATTATGGTCGAACCACATACCGGGCGCAGTACCCAGCATATTCAATAAAGGTTCACAGATTGAAGGCAACTCGGCTTGGGTTCTATTGAGCGGGGTGACTTCCTTGCCACGTGCAGCGAAAATCCTTTTCACATTTTCAAAAGAGGCCTGATCGAATGTCAGTCCGCAGTTGAAATATTCGCAGAGGCATTTTTTTGTTATGTCGTCCTTTGTGGGGCCAAGTCCGCCGGTGATCAAGACCACATCGGATCTTGATTCGGATCCCTTAAGGGCATCAAGGATCTCATCGGACCTGTCGCTGATTGAATTTATACGGTGAACTCTTAATCCGATTTCATTCAACTGCTGACCTATCCATGCACTGTTGGTATCAATGACCTGACCGATCAGGAGCTCATCCCCAATGGTGATGATTTCGACGTTGAAAGGGAACTTCATCCGTTTAAGCAGCTCAGGCAGATACGTATGCCTTATCAATATTCAAAAACGGAAACTGTCATATCCTTCCGCTCACGGGGACGAATGCTTAGTACAGGAATATCCGACCCGTTGATGATACTTTGAGCAGCCGGAGAAATGAACATGTCGGTCCAATACATCTCCTGTTGTGTCATCACCATGATGAGATCTGCTTTGACTTTTTTGGAATATTTGACAACATCCTCTGCGATATCATCGCCCGAGATGAATTCAGAGACACATGGAACAGCGTGCTCGCCAATGAATGAATTGACTTGCTGCATCTGCCGTGTAAGCTTCTTGACGATGAAATCGTCATCCGTATTCAGTACGGTTACAAGATGAATGGTTGAGCCGAAAAGTTTGGCCAATTCAATGGCTTTCGTGACTTTCTCCTTAGTCTCTTTCTGAAGGTCGAGAGGCAATACTATATCCTTACAACCTGAACGATGTTTCTTTCCCTTGATGGTAATGACAGGACATGGCGCCTCTCGAATGACCCTTAGTGCATTCGAACCGATGAACCGTTTTATGCCAATTGAACCGTTTGTGCCCATGATGATAAAGGAGCATTTGAGCTTTTTAGCCGCCTTCTGGATCTCTTCATAGATCTTACCTCGTGAAACAAGTACATCCACCTTGACTCCTGCTTTCTCTCGCGTTTCTTCTGCGAGTTTTTCCAGTGCTTTCTGTACTTTTTTCTCCATGGCCTTATCCTCTTTGCCACCCATGAAAGGCAATTGGAAAGAGTCATCAATGGTATGCAGGATATATATTTCGGCTGATGTCAGTCTGGCAAGATTGTAGGATTGCTCGAGTGCTATGAGCGACTGGTCAGAGAAATCAACGGGTACAAGGATGCGGTTTTTGGAAGTTGCCATCGGTTAGGAATGTTTAATATTGTACAAAATTACCCATTTGACAGCAATGGCTCAAATCCCTCCCTCCGAACTTATCCTTAATCCTGATGGTAGTGTTTACCATCTTAATTTGCACCCCGATGAAATATCTGATACCGTCATCAATGTCGGTGATCCAGATCGGGTAGCCTTGGTATCCGCCTTCTTTGATACCATAGAAGTCAGAAAGCAAAAGCGTGAATTCATCACCCATACAGGCGTATATAAAGGCAAGAGAATCACAGTCTTATCTACCGGAATCGGAACAGATAATATCGATATTGTTTATAATGAATTGGACGCTCTGGTCAATATCGATTTACAGAAAAGAGAAATTAAGGATCAGCTCACCAGTCTCAACCTGATCAGAATAGGTACATCCGGATCGCTTCAAAAAGAGATTCCAGTTGATGGTTTTGTATTTTCTCAATTCGGTCTAGGACTCGACGGATTGTTGAATTTTTATAAGCTCGAAAATGATGCTGAAGAGACCTCAATAATAGAAGCTTTCCGAAAGCACTACCCTACCCGTGGTGTCTTGCCACAATCTTACCTGGCAAGATGCTCTGTTCATTTGATGGGGCATTTGAGCGAGGGGATGTATTCAGGAATCACTGCATCCTGTTCCGGTTTCTATGCACCGCAAGGACGGGTGCTTAGGTATGAATTGGCTATACCTGATTTCATACAATGCCTCCATTCATTTGAGTTCAAGGGGAATCGTGTGACGAATTTCGAAATGGAAACCGGCGCCATGTATGGTCTGGCCAGGATACTTGGCCATCACTGTTGCTCTATCAATGCGATAGTCGCGAACCGAATCACCAACGAACACACTCAAAAGCCTGAAGAGACCATGCAAAAGCTGATAGGTACCGTCCTCGATCGGCTGGCTATTTTGTAGAAGGTTAATTGGATCAATGCAAGATTGTGATCCTGCCTGCAGCATGAATGCTCTCTGAAAAGATGGTCAGTGTATAGATACCAGATGGCAACTCCTCGATAAAAATACGGTCTCCATCAATGTAGGACGGTCCGATTAGTCCTGACTTATGGACTCTGCCTGCCATATCAGCAATCATGAACGAAATTCCGGTAGCTGGCATTTCGGATATCCTCAGGTATTTGTCGGCAGGTTGCGGAAAAATTCCGAACCTATTCAGTCCGTCCAATTCCCCTACACCAATATTGGCAGGGGCCAGCTGCACATCGAGTACCGTCACAGAACCATTGACCAATGAAACACCTTGGATGGTTTTGGAGTTGTATCCGTTTTTATTGAAAGTCACAGAGAACGTCCCTGAAAGTGCATTGCCCGTAGCATATCGGCCAGTGATATCGGATTGTTTTACTGCAACCGTTCCAGTCAATGAAACAGTTACAGTTGATAATGGCAGGCCCGATATGGAGTCACTTACAGTGCCTTCCAGATAACAGGCTCTGAAATAATCCGGCTGAAACAAGAAGACTGTATTCGAGTTCATGTCAGTGGCCAGGATGGCTCCTGAGGCAAGGTATGGATCAGCATCCCAACACAAATAAAAGCCGGTAGGATAAGACGCGATTTCGACCATATTGCCAGGACGTGAGGCATCTGCAATTGTCAATTGACTTCCATAACTGGGATTGATGAGGTAATCGTCCTTCACTCTTACGTTATGGACCTCCCTGCCCGGCATCATTTCTGTGAAGTATTTGTCAAGCAGGGTGATGTTAGTTAGATCGGTCACATCGTATGCAGCAACCGGTGAATTAGACTGTTCATCCGTGGTGAAAAGGACTGTGCCAGCGTCATTGAGCCATGTATTATGGTTGAATGCACCAGGAGTAACTTGTGATGCAAGCAAAGCAGGGCTCGAAGGGTTGGTGATGTCATATACTGAAAATTGGCCCGCAAAAATCTCGCTTGAAAAAAGCTTGTTTCCTCTAACATAGCTGTCATGGCTGTAATTGTTCACTACAGCACCTATGAATGCAGGATTCCATGGATCGGTGAGAGAGCAGATAAGTACGCCATTCCCAAGGCTGGTGATGTTATGGCCGTTCACAAACATGAGGTCGGAATCTACGGTGATCGTATGTGCCTTGATCAATTGGTCAAGTATCAATCCGTCGCCTTTCCAGAATTTATATGGAACACTGTCAGGCAGAAATCGAAGATCCATGATCTGAACTCCATTCATGATTCCATTGGTATCAACGCCTTCACTCACCGCGTATGCGTAATTCCCTCTTACTTTCACTTCATGCCAGATACTACGGTTACCGGGAAGTTGAAATAGAAAGGACGATTGCGATGGGTTTGTTATATCCAGAAAGGCAATGCCATCTTCAGCTCCAATCAACCCGTATTCGTGGCCAACACTATCGGTATAGTGCCAGCAACCGGATAACCGTTGGTTGGTTATAATGACAGTGTCAAGCAGTTGCAGATTGGATTGTGCGACAAGAGCCTGTACGGAAAACAGAAAACCGAGAAGTGTTGATAGTATTGATTTAGTCATGATGATTTATGGATAATGGAACTACGACTACCTCATCAGCATTCGAAAGCATCAGACGATAGATGCCCGAAGGTAATGATGATACATCAAGTGCTGAAATGGCGGTGCCGGTGGATCCTAGTACAGTTCTGCCCAAAGCGTCCATACAACGGACTTCATAAAAGTCAGAATTGGGACTCCATCGTACAATATCAGTTGCTGGATTCGGATATATCATCAATTGTTTGTTCAATGACAAACTGTTTATTCCAGAAGTTATGTCGTATGCCAACAATATGCCGTCAGCTTGTCTGGCAGGAATTCCATCGGATAATCCGGAGATAAGTACAAGTTCACTTCCATCATTGCTGAATGTGATTGAAGTAGCTTCGTCTTCCGCCTGAGCAGGACCATCATAGGTGGATAACCAATCAAGCCCACCTTGGTTGGAAATACGTGCAAGAAAAATGTCATTGGTGAAAGATGAAGAATGATCCGAATGACCAGCCAAAAAGAGTTCAGCCCCCCGGAATGAAAGCATTACTGGTGTAACATCCCCGTTTTGAATGGGTGAATTTATCACACATGGTGTCGTCCATTGTTGTGCCAACGAATTGTTCAGTTTCATCACCACGGCTGCATAATCAGTCAACAACGGATCAGGATTCACATCGGAACGTATGGAAATATAGATATCGTTTGAAGGGTCTTTGGTAATCGAGATTGCCTGATCATCGCCAAAACCGGTTCCGTCATATGAGAAAATGGAGTTCACAATTCCGGAACTGTTTATACGAATCACGACTGCATCATCTGAGGATGCTCCCTGGCCTGTCTGGCTGTATCCGGCAAGAAAGGTATTGTCGTTTGCATCTACAGCCAAATCGAGTGCACGGTCATCATTGCCAAAAGAAGAATTATAAGTGGCTGGTGAGGACCAAACAGGGTTTCCGGTGTTCTGATCGTATCGAATCAGCACCATGTCGTCGTTTACGGCATTTTCTGTTCGACCGGCTACCAAAACATCACCATTGGGTGCTAATTGTATTTTTACGGGTTCATCCCTGAGGCTCGCTGTTCCATTGAAACGCCTTATCCATAGCAAATTGCCGGCAGAGGAATATTTCATGGTAACGATATCATTGTCTTCAATAGTGTCATTCAGAGAAGAGTTACTCTTGCCTGTTACATAGATATTACCGGACTGGTCGGTTACGACATCC
>JBJSZR010000334.1:0-2224 GCA_046090385.1 Bacteroidota bacterium | reverse complement strand
TAAAAAACAGGGCGAAAAATGGCAAAATACGCTGAATTTGAAACGGTTCGAATCCCTCCCTCTCCGCACTAACTAAAATGCTGTCCGCAAGGCGGCATTTTTAATTTTGGAATGGCCTGAAAGCTTGCTTTCGAGGGCATGAAAAAATTAAAAAATGTAGGCCGAAGGCCAGCAGCATTTTAGTTAGTGAATTACCCATCAATGGGATCACGCTAGTAATCCCTCTGTAACCCGCACTGAACCAGAACGATTGCCCCGAAGCATTGCCTTCTGGGCTATTTTCATTTTGGACGCATTCAAAGCATGCTTTAGTAGGTGGACAAAATGAAAATTCATGAGGCGCGTAGCGCCGGCAATCGTTCGGTCAACTGCAGTCTTCCAAACTTAACACATCCTACTACAATCAGTCACCGCTCGTATGTTGTGTGTCATCCCCTTTGAGCGGAATCTGTTTTTTCTTAAGCAGGAGGTCTAAGAACTTCGACATCTGATCCTCGGTCATCAGCTGAGCCAACTCATGCGGCTCTTCTACTCGCAACACCTTCTCTTTACTTTCTGACGCGGAGTTCAAGCCCTCCTTCTTCTTGGATTTGGATTTATTCTTCATGTTTTCATTTTTTTAGTTTACGTTTATTTTTCTTTTCGAGATTTTTTCCGGATGACGCATCATCTGTAGGTCCTTCCGGGTTTGATGCTCCCTTGTTTTTTTCAAACTCGCGAATGTGCATAGCTGCCTTTTCCAAAGCATTCATGAGCTTTTCTATGCTCGGCATTCGACCTTCTTCTTGCAACCGTTTTACGGTCGTCTCAAGATCGTTGATTTTCAAATGGTTCTCTTCATTTTTCATTCAATTTCGTTTATTTATTTTTAGTTGATTCTTTTCACATTTTTATATACTACAGATATCGTATGTGGAGGCGAATAATTCATCATAGCATAAATCCGGATCTTAGATTTAGCGACTCATCCGACGGATTATTCCTTGGGCATTCAATAGGGAGATTTTTTGAAAACCAAATTACCCTGCCAGTCTTTCACATACTTTCCTACCTGATTTCCATATTTATCTTTGACTACTATATTCCCCTGCCAATCATTTTCATAAGTATATTCGGTGTTCCCATAACGGTCTTTTTGGACAGTGTTGCCTTGCCAATCCTTTGATCGGGTATTCATAGTGTTTCCGTTTTCATCTTTAGTAACACTATTTCCCTTCCAGTCTTTTGATTCTTTTTGAATCACATTTCCATAGGGATCTTTCCAAACAACGTTTCCTTGCCAATCCTTGGATCCGGTAGCGATTACATTCCCATATCGGTCTTTTGCAACCGTATTTCCCTGCCAGTCCTTTGAATAGGTGATGTCTTGAGAAAATGCCACACTCGTTGAAAGCATCAACGACATAAGAATAAATTGTTTTTTCATTGATTTGTTTTTCATTTAGTACATACTGTTAAATGTTTTCATCATACCTGATTTTGAAATTCCATTTACTTGATTCATCTTTTCTGCTCCATTCCTATTACCAATACCATTCTGAATCCCAAAATCGATTGTCCGGTAGCAAGAACGTTGTTGTAAAACCGCCGTTTCTTTATATCTTCAGAAGCTATCATTTTTTATTTTTTTGATCGGCACCATCCTTCTTCAAAAACTCATGAAGACTTTCGCCTTTTGATTTCTTGTCGGCATAGTCGTTCAGGCTATCTGATATGTTATTCATGGTTCCTTTGATGGCATCCACATTGAAGCTGATGGCATTTTCGGCACGTATGTTCATTCGTTGGGCTACCTCCAGTGCATCGCGCGTCGCTCCGATGAAGCTGAACGTCCATTTTCCTGTCGCTTCCAATTCGCGAATCATATTACGGATAATGTCAAGTCCGAACACTTTTGAAGCGTTTTCATAGCCGTCTGTCAGGATCACCACCACAGCTGTGGCTTCATCGTCGTCGAATTCTCGGCCATGCCGCGCTTTGAGGTTTATCACCCCTTCGCCAATCGCATCCAATAAAGCAGTGCCACCGTCAGGGATGTAACTGTTCGTGGAAAGCTCCTTGATTTCGCGACCACGGCCATCTATCAAAGGGTGCTCCACCAAATGATTGAATATGGTAAGGGAAACATGAAATTCTTGCTCAGGATAGCGCGTTTGAAGATCACGGATCATTTGAACCTGTTCATTGTAACCCGAAATGGTGTCATGCAGGCAAACCTGCATGG
>JBJSZR010000333.1:0-3042 GCA_046090385.1 Bacteroidota bacterium | reverse complement strand
ACGATCGGATTATGAATTTGGATTTGACTCCCAATTGCTGTGAGATCTTATGCAAGTCGTCCCCTTCTTGTACAGTGTATTCGCCAGTTTCTGCATATTGCTTCTTGGGTGCAATATAGATGATCTGTCCTACGTGCAGTTGAGTAGTGATCGGGAGTTCATTGTATTTAGGAAGTTGCCAATATCCCAACTGCAACTCTTCTGCAATCGATTTGAACGTGTCGCCCGGACGCGCAAGCACATACGGTACACCATTGTTGGTACGTATGCTCCTCTCGGAAAAAACATTGATAGGCTCTACGGACGGGACTGTAACCTTACCTGAGTTGTTACGATGATTGTTCTTGACTGTAGGAAGCTTACTCGCAATCGGAGCGCCTGATTCTGTATCGTAACGATGAAGGCCATGTTGTTCGATGATCTGAATTAGGCGGTGCGCGTATTGCGGATCCGTTGCATAGCCTGCCTTCTTCAATCCATGTGCCCAACCTTTGTAATCGGTCGGCTCCAACTCGAACAAGGACGCGTACCGTGGTCGGGAACGGAGAAAATTGGAGTGATCGTCAAAGGACTCGAACACATTTGAATATTTCCTGAAACACTCATTGGGCGCGTCATCATCCTGATAAAACCCTGGACCCTTCCAGTCTGCGCATTTTATTCCGAAATGGTTGTTGGCTTCTTTTGCGAGCTGACTATTTCCATCGCCCGATTCAAGGCAAGCCTGAGCCAACGTAATGCTGGCTGGGACACCTGATTTTTGCATTTCCCGAACTGCGTCATCGGCATATTTCGAGATATACTCCTCCCTACTCATTTTGGAGGTATTGCCAGCCGATAAATAAAGAGGAATCAGCGCTGAAAAGCTGATTATCAAACTTTTGTAAAAAATATTCCTAAGCCGGATTCTCATATTCCGAATCATTTTGGACCCTTTACGCAAACTTAAACGGAATTGATACAAAAATATTCAGCACGATTAGGGAGCTTGGAGGCGGTATTAATTTGCAATAAGAATCCAGGTGGCTATATTTGCACCCCCGAATCAACGGAATTGGGGCATATCTCAGCTGTTTCAAAGCATCCCGTCCTTAGGACAGGTAGTTTTCAGGTGAGTGAAAAATAAAAAATGGGAGCATAGCTCAGCTGGTTCAGAGCACCTGCCTTACAAGCAGGGGGTCACAGGTTCGAACCCTGTTGCTCCCACCCTTATTATCAAGCACTTACGGATATTTCCGTAGGTGCTTTTTAATTTATGGCAATAAACTCTTTGAGTTCGGTTCAAGCATTTCAAATGAAGTAAAAGCCTGGGGAGCTGAAAGGTTTATCAAGTCGATGATGTCCCGTGTATTTTTTCTAATGCTTCTGGAAGATTCAGATTGGTTGGCGAATAAAATTAATCAGCAGTGGGAACTGCGAAGCTTCGGGACGAACAGTATTCCTCCCGCCCCCAAAAACCGATGATTGCAGGGTTCAGAATTCTGAATAAGAATTTGAATTTTCAACTCTGGTTCGGGGTAAAATAATTTAGAGGATGCCTATAAAATTCGTTTGAGGATTGTGACGTAAATACGAAATTCAAAGTCTTATGTCACTAAAAAATATAACACTTCTGCTTCTCATTTTGATTTGCAAAATGACTTCAGGCCAAACTATAATCAGTAATCCCGGCAAAGGAATCACATTTGATAACTACCGATATTCGACGATCATTCTAGGCAATGGACAGGAATGGTTTGCAGAAAATCTACGCACTGCGACCTATGCGAATGGCGATGTTATTCCAAATGTCATAGATTCGAACTTGTGGGGATCTGGAACCTCAGGAGCATGGTGTCACTACGCAAATGATGCCAAGTTCGAAAACCTATATGGTAAATTGTATAATTGGATCATAGTGACTGACCCGCGAAATGTATGCCCCTTAGGTTGGCATGTTCCGAATGAGTCTGATTGGAATTCTTTGATTAAATATCTTGATCCTGAAGCTGACACTATTTGTGAGCATTGTAATCAGAGTCTATTCGCCGGCGGAATGATGAAAAGCACCGGCATAGAAATTTGGAAAAGTCCTAATAAAGGCGCCACCAATATAAGTGGCTTTTCAGGGCTTCCTGGCGGATACCGGCTGCACAGTGGCTCGTTCAGCGGCATCCGTGGTTATGCATTTTGGTGGAGTGCGACAAGACAATCTGATACTGAATCTTGGAGCCGCCCGCTAAATAGTGTTGGCAGCAATATACCAAAGAATGATAGTTACGCTGGGAATGGCTATTCTATACGTTGCCTTAAAGATTGAGGATTTTCTAAATCCAGAATACTCACAAAAATTAAACTTGAGATAGAGCGCCTACAACAAAAAACCAACTGATCGGCGGGTCTTACTTTTTTGGGGAACCTTTTTTTGAAAATCAGTGTTGCTAAAATGAGTTTTCGTTCATAAACAAAAGGCCGACAATCTTACGTTCATACTGTAAGCGCTATAGCCTTTGCCACAGATGCTCCTGTTTCTGCGGCACCTTCCATGTATCCCTGGAAATATTGACTGGTGTGTTCGCCAGCGAAATACAGATTACCCACTGTCTGGCCTTCTGCTCCCATGATACTCGTGACTTGTCCGACTCTCCAACAGGCGTAACTGCCCTGCGTCCAGGCGTACGAAGGCCAGTGGACTAACTTACTGTTTCCGTTATACTGCGCCGCAGTCCCCGGCCACATGGCATCAAGGTGATTAAGCATGATCTGTGACTGACCAAGATTCAGATTCACGCCCTGATTGCCTCCTTGGTATACGGTATAACCGCCGTTTCTGCCACTCTGCAACCGCGTGTTATCCCAACCTGTTTGAATGAATCGAGCATTCTGTGCGGGCGAGCCATTGGTAAAAACGCCTCCTGAATGTCCGTAGTCGCGCCATTTTTTTCCGCTGAATCCAAGAAGGAGTTTCGCATTCGTTCCGTAGCCAAGATGCTGGATTGCATTGGTTTTCCAAGCAGGGAGATTCAACCCGGTCAAATCGACTTGTCGAAGCAAAGTGAAAGG
>JBJSZR010000332.1:0-5746 GCA_046090385.1 Bacteroidota bacterium | reverse complement strand
ATCCTTAAGAATTACGCCGGAAAAAAGATGGCTGTTCTTGCTCCCTTGGTGAAGGCCCGGAAAGGACATTACCGAGAACTCTTCGAACAGTTGTCTCAACAAGGGTACCTCCGGGTAAGAACCGATGGCAGGATCGTTGAGCTAAAAAAAGGGCTCCAACTTGACCGATACAAAGTCCACGATATCGAATTGGTGATTGACAGACTGGAGATCGATGAATCATCCAAATCGAGACTCACCGAGTCGTTGTTATTGTCTATGAAGCTGGGAAAAGGTGTGTCCGTGCTGTTCGATATCGAGGCAGATAAGGACTATTTCTACAGCAGGCACCTGATGTGTCCCACCTCCGGCATCTCCTACGATGAGCCTCAGCCGAATACATTCTCCTTCAACTCTCCCTACGGCGCCTGCAAGCGTTGCAATGGACTCGGTACCGTTTCTGAAGTCGATTTGAAGAGCATCATACCCGATCCATCTGTAAACATCAAATCAGGTGGCATCATTCCGCTTGGAGCACAGAAGGACACTTGGATTTTCAAGCAGCTGATTGCATTGGGTCGTAAGTACGGCTTCAATCTGTCCACTCCACTGGAGGAAATCCCTGAGAATGTCCTTAACACCATCCTCTACGGATCTGATGATGTACTGAACGTAGTTATGGACCCGACCAGCGGATCCTCCTACCACAACACCATCACATGGGAAGGAATCGTGAACTTCATCGTGGAGCAGGACAATGAAGGCGCATCTCCGGCACTTAGAAGGTGGGTACAAGGATTCATGCAACAGGTGGACTGTCCTGAATGCAAGGGCAGCAGATTGAAAAAAGAGGCATTGTACTTCAAAGTGGACGGAAAGAACATCGCTGAGCTGTCTAACATGGACATCAACCAGCTGAGCAGATGGTTTGACGGACTGGAAGAACGAATGCCCGAAAGGCAGCGAAAAATCGGCTCCGAAGTAATCAAGGAAATCCGAAAACGCATCCGTTTCCTTCTCGACGTCGGATTGGATTACCTGACTCTTCACCGAAGCGCCCGCTCACTCAGTGGTGGCGAATCGCAACGGATCCGACTGGCTTCACAGATAGGATCGCAGTTGGTAGGCGTGCTTTATATTCTTGATGAACCGAGCATAGGGTTGCATCAGCGCGACAATATGAGGCTGATACGCTCACTGCAGGATCTACGCGATACCGGCAATACGGTGATAGTCGTGGAGCACGACAAAGAAACCATCATGGCTGCCGATCATGTCATCGATCTGGGCCCTGGAGCCGGAATACATGGGGGTGAAGTAGTGGCGAACGGAACACCAGCAGCGTTACTGTTGCAGCGAAGTCTCACTGCCGATTATTTAAACGGCAAACGTCAGATACCTACCGTTACGAAACCACGAAAAGGAAGCGGAAAACACTTGGAGCTTAAAGGTGCTAAGGGGAATAATCTCAAAAATGTGTCCGTAAAAATCCCTTTGGGGAAATTGGTTTGCGTCACGGGTGTATCAGGCAGTGGAAAATCGACGCTTGTGAATGAGACCCTCTACCCGATCCTCAACCAACATTTCTACGGATCCGTCAAGAAACCATTGGAATATTCCAGCTTCCATGGCATTGAACACATCGACAAGGTCATTGAGATAGACCAATCTCCGATCGGACGTACTCCAAGGTCGAATCCCGCTACCTACACCGGCGTTTTTACGGATATACGCAACCTGTTTTCTTCACTGCCGGAAGCGCAGATACGCGGATATGCTCCCGGACGTTTTTCCTTCAATGTTAAAGGTGGAAGATGCGAGACCTGCCAAGGTGGCGGCATGCGTGTGATTGAAATGAATTTCCTGCCCGATGTGCATGTGCTTTGCGAAACATGTCGAGGTAAACGATATAACCGCGAAACTCTGGAAATACGTTATCGGGGAAAATCAATCAGCGATGTTCTCGATATGAGCATCGAACAGGCAGTTGAGTTTTTCAGCAATATGCCCCACATACTTCATAAGATCAAAACTATTCAGGAAGTAGGACTCGGTTACATCACGCTCGGACAACAAAGCACCACCTTATCAGGAGGCGAGGCCCAACGAGTCAAGCTCGCCGCGGAACTTTCCAAAAAAGATACCGGTAATACCTTTTACATCCTTGACGAACCTACCACCGGACTGCATTTTGAAGATGTCAGGATACTGCTTGAAGTATTGAACAGGCTGGTGGACAAGGGGAATTCAGTGCTTGTAATCGAACACAATATGGATGTCATCAAAGCATCCGACCATATCATCGATATGGGTCCTGAAGGAGGATCGAGAGGCGGAACGCTTGTTTGCAACGGCTCACCCGCTGATGTCATTAAAATTACAGGAAGCATCACTGCGGCATTTTTGAAAAAAGAAATGGAAAACCCATTGGAAACAGGCAACCTTACAGCCTATTGAAACGTTTATGTTTGTCCATCGGGCACAAGTCGGGTGGATAATTCAAAATGGATTCCAATCAGCAAGACGAGTTAAGAATAAGAAAAGCCTTTTCGGACAAAGATTGGCAGGAGATCAAAGCACTCGACACCTGGCAGATATTCAAGATCATGTCGGAGTTCGTAGACGGTTTCGAAAAGCTCAGTAAGATCGGTCCGTGCGTGTCGATTTTCGGATCGGCCAGAACCAAGCCAGGTCATCCCTTTTACCAATTAGCCGAGGAGATCGCCTTCAAACTTACCAAGGAAGGATACGGGATTATCACAGGAGGCGGTCCGGGAATCATGGAAGCCGCAAATAAGGGAGCAAAAGTGGCAGGTGGAAAATCCGTCGGCCTGAACATAGAGCTTCCTTTCGAGCAGTCATCCAATCCGTATATCGATCGCGATAAGCTTATCACTTTCGACTACTTCTTCGTACGCAAAGTGATGTTCACGAAGTACGCACAAGGTTTTGTAGTGCTTCCCGGGGGATTTGGAACTTTGGATGAACTGTTTGAAGCGCTCACACTTATCCAGACCAAAAAGATCGGCAAGTTCCCTATCGTACTTGTAGGTAGAAATTACTGGTCTGGTATGGTCGATTGGATCAGGAATTCCCTACAAACCGAGGCAATGATCGATCCGAATGACATGAACCTCTTCAAGGTAGCTGATACAGCCGACGAGGCTGTAGCATTCATCAACGAGTTCTATTCAAGATACCTTTTGAAACCTAATTTCTAGTGGAAGGCCGGACAAACCGGCCTTTTTTGTTTCACCCTTTTTCAACAAACAGTCGAGGATAATACACCGCTCTCAATCCGAAAGACAGCGAGATGTGTCTGTACCTTTCTACCATAAAAAGGCTACGCAAATGCAACGTATTCCTCTATTGCTCTTTATTTTACTTTTATTCTTGAATACCTCCACCGGTATCGCAGACCCTTTGGTGTCCGTTGTAACAAAGGCACCTCGGAAAGTCCGATTCGGCACAGGCTTTGTCGTTTCACTTACCATCAACAAAGGCAGTCTGGGTGGATTCGCCAGAGTGCTGCAGACCCTACCTCCCGGATATAAAGCGGAACCTTTGGATACATGGGGCGCGCGCTTCCAGCAAACGGGACAGGATATCAAATTCATCTGGTTAGAATTACCTGCCCAGCCCAGCTTTATCATTTCTTACCGTGTCAATCCTGAAAACGAAACCAATGAACCCTTCACCGTATCCGGTTCGTTTTCCTATTTGAAAGACAACAAGAATGTAAAGCTTCCTATCGCCTCCACTGAAGTCACGGTGGGTGGTCCGGACGAAACAGTTCAGGAGGATGCCAATCAACCACTTGTTACTAGAAAACTGCTGACCTCCAAACCGGAGGAAGGTGAATATATTGTCGAATTGTCGATTCTGCCTTCCGTTGAAACCGAAAATGCCCGTTTTATCGACTACATTCCGGAAGGATACGTCTCTAAGCCCTTACAGGTCGGTGATGCACGCTTCACCTCAGAAAACGGACGTGCCAATTTCTATTGGGACCGATTGAAGGCTAATGAATCTACAGTAGTGACCTACATCATCCGGTCCGGTCGTCCGGAAGATCAAGCACCTAAAATCCAGGGACTGATGTTATACGGAGACGAAGCAACCGAATCTTTACTTGCAGAAAAATCATCGCTAGACAAGAATGACGATAATCCATCGTCATCTGAATTCTTGGAAGCACCCGTAACTGATCCCGCGTCAGCTGTAGTTCCTGCCAAAATTCAAGCACCTTCAAATCCAGACAACGTTAAAAGCATTCGATCTCAATCCGCGACACCAGCGGACAAGGGTATTCGTTTTAAAGTACAATTAGTGGCCACTAAGCGTTCGCCTGTACGGAACCAGGCATGGTTTCGTACCAATATGGGAAATGTAGGAAATGTTGAGTTTTATCAGCTGGAAGGATGGAACAAATATCAAATCGGGGCTTATCTCACTTTTGAGGAAGCGAAGAGCGCCCAGCAAAAAGCGCGCACTTTCGCTGATGATGCCTTCATAGTCGCCTATTTGAACGGCACACCTATTTCTGTAAAATCAGCCTTAGAGCTTCAGCAAGCAAACGACTGAAATTTCCTTCCTCGGCCTGATTCCAATCCGTACATTAGCGGTAATGGGTTTCATTCGAACTTTTATTTTGTCTGTTACTTACGTGTTGGCGTTATGTTCGTCTGTACAGGCCGAAGGTAAAAACGATAAACTCCAGCCCCCGATTATCGGGGTCGGACCGGGAGTACTATTCTACAAGGGAGACATCAGCAGTGGTGCTTTCAGTGAATCGATTCTGTCTCAGGCCGGTGCGCAATTGGACATACAAGTCATCACTCGTTCACGTATATCTGTTTCGGCTTTCATGATGGCAGGAAAGGTCGCAGCCAACAGCTATGACTACCTGAAGCCCCTTAATTTCGAATCAACCGTGATCGCCACTGGAATTCAAGCGCGCTACGATTTCATTAGCAAACGCAAGCCCGAATCGATCATCATTCCTTTCATTGGCGCAGGAGTCGAGCATATCTATTTCAAATCAAATACCGACTTGAAAGATGCTCAAGGGCGGTCTTACAATTACTGGAGCGATGGGTCCATTCGAAGTGAAGCGGAAGGATCGCTGAATGCTCCGAATGCGATAACACTTTACCGAGACTATGTATATGAAACGAGTGTGCGCGACGAAGACCTGAACGGACTTGGTGATTACAGGGAAAATGCGCTGGCATTTCCTCTCACTGCTGGAGTAAGGATGAGGCTTTCAGAACGCTCAGCCATCCATTTCACCGGAACTTATCATTTGTTGCAAACCGATCTCATTGACGGTGTTAGTAAGGAAGGAACGAGGGAAAGTGAAGGCGATAGCCGTAATGACCGTCTTATTTTCATATGCGCATCATTCCGGTTCGATCTTTCCTCCAAACGAAACAAAACCAAAGACGGCTCCAATGTCGATTTCAGTATACTGGAAAAAGAAGATGCCGACAAAGATGGTGTTCCTGATGTCAAGGATGTCGTTATTGAGGAGGAGTCAAAGGCCGTTGACAGTAAAGGACGCCCGATCGATACTGATAACGACGGAATTCCCGATTTCAGGGACAAGCAACCTGCAACCCGTACAGGAGCACTGGTAAACGAGGAAGGTATTGAAGTGACGGCTGAAATGATGGAAGAAAAACTCAAGCGAGATTCGCTTTTTGCCCTTCCAGCCATCGTCGAATACGTACATGCATACGACCGGCTGAACCCTGACAACCAGAAG
>JBJSZR010000331.1:0-2585 GCA_046090385.1 Bacteroidota bacterium | reverse complement strand
CCTGCTGTTCCGGAAAAAAAATGGATTGAAACCAAGGCCATGAATCTCCTTCGATCCATTCCTTTTCCTACGATCATCAATATCCATGGAAAAGGCTTTCGCCTTATCGATAATGCCATCCGCTGAAAACCGGCTTTCCGTATCGGTGAAGGTTGATTAGTTTTACACTCGAACATGACATTCTATCTATCCATCGTCTTATACATCACAAGCGTCATTATTGCGCTGGTATTGATGATCGTAGGAAAAGGAATGGATCGAAGGAGATTCATGGCCTTGGTTTCAATCCATTTTTTTTCCGGAACAGCAGGAATCCTGATCAGTCTAGCGAAAGTGGAGACTACTTCGGGGCCTGCACCGGATTATTTCTTTCTTGCTTATGTATGCACAGGAACATGTCTTTGCGGACTAGCATGGCGGACCGAAATATGGAAAGCACTTCGCTACTACCTGAGTGTTTTTGCACTTACTTTTCCCATGTTCCTTTTCTCCCCTTCCATGCTTGTGAACTTCTTACTGACCGGTCATTATACGGATACCCTCGGAAAAAAACATCATCTTGGCAGCAATCTCTTCCTGGAGCAACAGAACTCTTGGGCAGGAAAAAACAATGATCAACGTTACAAAGTCGTAAGGCAACGTGGAATTTTCCATCAAACCATCAAAAGGGATATCGATTTCGGCGGTAAAATAGACTCCATAATAGTTTTGTCCTTCAGTGAAAATGACACTACGAATATCCGGGGATATATGATCAAGGAAACCTTTGTTTCAACCGAGATTGACAGTGTCGATGTGGCTATACCCATGTCTGTAACGAAAAAGAACAATATCGAAAGAAGGCTATGAAAACCGAAATCAACCGGATTCTTATTGCATTTCTATTGGGGACTGTATGCGTACATGCTCAAATGCCTGATACCGATATCTTCATCGGTGAATTATCATGGGAGAACGGAACACCTGCTGTGAAAAGTCCGGTCAATATGACTAAAAAAGCAGGTTACGACAACCAGCCTTGTTTTCATAAAGATGGAAAAAGCTTCTTTTTCACCGCTATCCACCAGGACACTACACAGTCTGATATCTATTACTGCGACCTTGAAAAGCGCACGATTGGCAAATTCACAAAAACTCCAGTCAGCGAATATTCACCACAATTATCGCCAGACGGCTCGCTGCTAGGCGTGGTACGCGTAGATGCAGACAGTGGCCAGCGGTTTTACACCATACCTGTTGAAGAACCCAGAATGGCCTTCCACCATGAGGGATCGGACTCGATCGGCTATTTCACATTCCTGACTGACACGACAATTGCCATGTTCATTCTCGGCGAACAGGGCTCTTTGCAAATTCTGGAGCTCCCTTCCGGTCAAAGAAAAAAAATCTGCGCATCGATCGGCCGTTGCATGAAAACGGACAAGGAAAGGAAAAACCTTTATTTCATGGACAAGACAGTGGAGCCTATCATCATGCGCATGGATGTTTACACTTCGGCATTCGAGAGCGTCGCGAAGCCAATTTCAGGCAGTGAAGATTTCGAAATCCTCAAAGACGGATCCATCATAATGGGTTCTGACGGAAAATTGTTCCGCTTGGAAAAAGACGCTGTCGACTGGGTTTTGATTGCAGATCTTTCAGCCAGCGTAGGGCAGTTTTACCGTATTGCAGTAGATGCTGACAATAAACGCATCGCATTCGTCGCTTATTCTGGAAAACGACCTTGAGCTCCTCTTACGATTATCTTATCATCGGTCAAGGAATTGCAGGAACTACCCTTGCAATACGCTTGTTGGATAAGGGAAAGTCCGTTTTGATCGTAGATGAAAATGCACCAGGATCCGCATCGAGAGTGGCTGCAGGATTCATTCACCCTGTTACCGGGAGAAGAATCGTCAAAACATGGCTTGCGGACATCTTTATACCGAGTGCGCATCAATTCTACTCCTACTTGGAAATTAGATCCGGAAAAAAGTTCCTGCACATCATGGACAGCCTTGAAATGGTTACCGATGTGAAAACCGCCAACGATTGGAATTCCCGTTGTTCGGAAATACCCGACTATGTGAAGCGAGTATCACCGAATGAGAACAGGCCGGCGCTTCAAGCCCATACTGCTCTTTACAATGTAAGTAAAGGCGGATGGCTCGATCTACCCAATCTACTTGATCATTTCCGAAACAAATGGATCAGTGATGGCATCCTTAAGAATGAAAAACTGAATCTGGAGGATATGATTTTCGATGAAGAGGAAGTTCAATGGAAATCAATGCGATTCAAAAAGGCTGTTTGGTGTCAGGGAGCTGCAGGCAGGAACGATGGACTTTGGAAACAGCTCCCCTTCGATCCGGCAAAAGGTGAACTGCTAACCGTACATATTCCCGGATTACCTGCAGAAGAAATCATCGTTCATGGTATCTTCTTTATCCCATTGGGCAACGACCATTTCAAGGTCGGTTCGACCTATTCATGGCATGAATTCACCGCTGAAACAACTGAAGGTGCCCGCATACAATTGGAAGAAAAAATCAGAAAAACAATCCGATTACCGTTTGAAACGGTCGGACAGCAGGCAGGTATCCGTC
>JBJSZR010000330.1:0-1188 GCA_046090385.1 Bacteroidota bacterium | reverse complement strand
AAGTGAATTGTAGATATAGTAGTCGCTATAGATGGTTTTGAAGGCGGCTCCTAACGAGAAACGGTCGTTGTATTTATAACCCCATCCGAATGTAAGTGCATAATCAGCAGCCTTGAATGAACCTTCAATATCTCCGAATTCATTGGCCAATTTCATAGTGCCATAATCGGCATAGTGCATGGAAGCCATAAAGGTTCCATACTTACCCATATCACGTGCGAAGGAGGCATCACCGAGCCTGGTTTTATCGAAATATGAAACCATCCCAATAGAAAGCTGCTTATCCATGGCAGAATTCAAAAGAGAGGGCGCCTGAAGAGCCGAGTTCAGGTCGTGATCGCGAACAGAAATGAAGGTGCCTCCCATGGCGGCGATTCTTGCTGAAGCGGGAATTTCCAGGAAAGTATAAACACTTCTTCCACCCTCTTGTGCAGACAGGCTGTAAAAAGTAACCGTCAATATAGCGAGAAGACGTAGTCTCATGTTTCACAAAGAAACGAAGAACCATCAAAAAAAGGATGATTGTGCGATAATAACAATCAGCTCTCATGAACAAGTGGCAGAAGGGCATTGTTTTGATTACCTTCGCAGGTCGGCCACTTGGCTGGAAATTTCATGCATACGGAGCAGGATCAATTGGAAGTTTACGGTGCCCGGGTACACAACCTCAAGGACATCGATGTGGTGATTCCACGAAATAAACTGGTCGTAATAACCGGCCTCAGCGGTAGTGGAAAATCATCACTTGCATTTGATACGATCTATGCAGAAGGTCAACGCAGATACCTGGAGAGTTTCTCAGCATACGCCCGTCAGTTCTTGGGCAATATGGAGCGTCCCGACGTTGACCGCATAAGCGGATTAAGCCCTGTGATTTCAATCGAGCAAAAAACAACCAATCTCAATCCGAGATCCACAGTCGGCACCGTTACCGAAATCTATGATTTCCTGAGATTATTATACGCTCGGGCATCAGAAGCATTTTCATACGTCACCGGTGAGCCCATGATACGCTTGAGCGATGAACAGATAAGTAAACCGTCACCGGTGAGTCGCGCGGCTGGATCGGCTTCGTTGTGATTCACGATCACGATACCTCGCTTGCGCAACGTGTCGCGCTTGAGGTTGTATTTCTGTACCGTGCTGCGGATGGCGATTTCGGATTTGACCAAGTTGGCCACGAAGGCC
>JBJSZR010000329.1:0-4298 GCA_046090385.1 Bacteroidota bacterium | reverse complement strand
GCCGGTTGATTTGGGCATTGAAATCGAACCGTGGAATCTGACCGCTAAGATCCACACCGCCTTCGAACACAAGATCCACATCTTCTCCGTGTGTTTCCAGTTTGCCTTCGAATTGCTTCTTGGCGATGGAGCCATTCACTTTGAACCCGCTATAATCATAACCATTGAATGATATCCGTTCAATATCACCCGTCATTCCGGCACGGACATCGTTCAACTTCACTCCTCTCCCATCCACTGTCAAACTGAAGGTTGTCTTGCCTAATCGCGGCGTATAGGTAAAGCTTCCGATTTCAAAATCCTTTGCTGTAAGCTTACCATCATAAACATAATTCTTAATGGAAACGTCGTAAGTGACATTCAGATTTGCACTCACATATCCCAAACCGGTCTTGAAATCTCCGTATGCATTGAAATTGGATAGCAGTCCTGTGAATCGGCCCTTGAACTGGAATTCTTTCATCATCCGGATATTGTCAGGCAATTTCAGGTGTTGCCCACTGTCGAAAGGAAAACTCGGCAACCACTCGATGTCCCTCACATTCGTCGAAGCATCTGAAATCTTCAGATCCATGGAAGTTTCATCCAACTCCGGAAGGCCACTGAAGAATACTGCTCCTTTGAGGTATGACTCCTGTCCCCATCCGAGATCGAGCTCATTCACCTTGAACTTGCCGACATTACCATGGAATCTTCCTGCGATAGAAATCTTCTTATCCAATCCGGATAATTCTGAAGTGAAGTAGGCGATATCCCTGAAAGAGACCACTGACTTCGATAGTCTGCCACGCCAGTCCACCTTATCAATGAAATCATCGAAGTCCTCCCAATCAGCGTAATCGAAGGTCAGATCACCTGTGAGGTCGGTGTTATCGGTTATTATCCGTAGGTCTTGCGCGCGGATTTGAGTCCCTGAAATCTTGGCATCCGCAGTGAACTCTTTAACATGGAAACCGGATTTTTCACGGAAAGACAATCTGTCGACTTTTGCGAAAACAGAATCATTTATGATATGGAATTCATGAAAATCGCCATGGACATCATCCACATACAAATGTGAAAAATCCACTTGACCGGAATCGGCTGCTTCATTCCAGTCATCATATCGGAATCTGAATCCATCCAACTCCAGTTCATCAGCGGTTATTTTCCAAGCTGATGTATCCGTTCGGGTAGTATCACCAGATGAGAAATAGTCAAGTAAGAAATATAGGTTATCGTGCTCCTCTCCTTTCCGGTGCATCAGGTTGAAATAACTGTCGTGAAGAGTAAGCTTGGAAACTTCCAGTCGCCTCTCTGCGGTTGAGATATCTGAAACATCCACCACCAATTCATCGAACCAAAAAAGCGTATCACCCTTTGTATCTTCAACGTAAACTCCCCTCAAAGCAGCCCTATTGAAAAATTTGATGGAAACTCGCTCTACAGTCACTTTTGCATCCAGTTCCGAACTTAGGTAGCGGGTTGCAATACGAGCCAACCACGTCTGAAATGACTCGGTCTGAATGGCAAGGAACAGTCCTCCGATCAGCAGAACAATCAGACCAAGGGTCCAAAGGAGTATGCGAAGTGCTTTTTTAATAGTTTTGAGTCTTGATAAGAGCTTCTTTTGACCAAATACCGTACCGTGGACTCCCCTGAAATAATTCTTCTAGCCATTGAATCGTCATGCGATGAGACTTCGGCAGCTGTATTGAGAAATACCACGGTGCTCTCCAACGTCATCGCCAATCAAGATCTGGTGCACCGCCAATACGGTGGTGTTGTACCCGAATTGGCTTCAAGAGCGCACCAGCAGAAGATTGTTCCTGTAGTGGAAGAGGCACTGCGTCAGGCAAATATAACCAAAAACGACCTTCAGGGAATCGCCTTCACACGGGGTCCAGGATTGATGGGATCCTTGTTGGTAGGTGTTTCATTTTCCAAAGCCCTATCACTCGGACTTGACATTCCATTGGTCGAAGTGAACCATATGCAAGGTCACGTCCTTGCTCATTTTTTGACAGAACCCGAGAACCAGCAAAAACTTGTGCCGGAATTTCCGTTTTTGTGTTTGACGGTTTCGGGCGGACATACTCAGATCGTATTGGTTGAATCTCCTCTCAGTATGCGCATTATCGGCCAAACGATAGACGATGCCGCGGGTGAAGCTTTTGATAAGGCGGCCAAGGTTCTGGGACTTCCCTACCCAGGCGGTCCGCTCATCGACAGATATGCCAGGGAAGGAAACCCTGGAGCGTTTCGGTTGCCGCGACCAAATTCACCAGGACTTGACTTCAGTTTCAGTGGGTTGAAGACTGCTTTCCTGTATTTAGCACGTGATCAATCACAAAAAGACAGTGAATTTAAAACAAACAATATCAATGATTTATGCGCTTCACTTCAAGCAGCAATTATTGATATTCTGATGGACAAACTGATAAAAGCGTCCGAGGAATACGGCATCCATCAGATTGCAATTGCCGGTGGAGTAAGTGCCAACTCAGGACTCAGAAGTTGGCTGTTAAGTATCGGAGAGAAAAAAGGTTGGAACGTGTTCATTCCCCCTTTTGCCTATTGCACTGACAACGCCGCGATGATTGGCGCCGCCGGATATTTCAAATTGAAACAAGGTGACTATGCCCCACTTTCCATTGCCCCGTTGGCGAGGATGCCGTTCTGAAGACATGGTAAGAAAAAACATCCTGTTACTCGCTCTTTGCTTCATTGCTGGCTGCAGTCCCAAGAATCAGAATTCTGAGCGCCCAAACACTGAGCAGGGTAACGTGATTTCATTAGCTGACATGCTTAACGGACTGTGGAGTCTTGACAGTTCAGGGTTCTTGACCAACCATGGATTTTTACTGCAGTCAGACGGGTTCTGTATAGCGGTAGGTGAAAATAAAGCAGGAACGTGGGCCATCTCCAATTCTACAGACATAGAAATTAATTGGGACGTTGATACTGCTGACTGTACCTCTTATAAATTGCTCAAAATGGAAACCGACCGTATGAGCTTGACCTCGGAAGGCGTTGAACAGCTATTCAGGCTTGTACCGTTTGGAATGGGAGAACAGCCACAGGTTTTATCCGGATTTGCCGGAAACCTAAATAAGATGCGACCTGAGCGTGAATACCAGCTGATGCTTCCTTCTGCAAAACTTATTGAGTTGCGCATTGAATCCGAAGATCAAGCGATCGGTTTTGAAGTATTCGAAAAGGAAAGACCGCTTGGCAGCAAACGGTCAAGAACATGGAAAGGTGTGATCGTGGATCCGGTCGGTATCAAAATAAAAGTTTCACATTCCAATCCTTCAAGCTTGGACAAGGAAGGATTCGACTATGATCTGAAAGTCATGGGCTACTGATTCAGAGGTCACCAGATCACCACGCGAAGTGAATCGGGTCTCCACATGGCATCACCCTTCTTGACTCCAAATGCCTCATAGAATTCCGGAATATTGCTGAACGGTCCGTTCACGCGAAGGAAATTAGGAGCATGCACATCGGTCATCAGCTGATTAGCCAAAGAAGCATCACGTGAATGCCCGAGCCAACCCAATGCGTATCCCAGGAAATAACGTTGGATAGGTGTCAGCCCGTCGATCTTTACTCCCTTTTTGTACTGTTCGGTCTTTTTGAATGCATCCATTCCAATTACGACACCGCCAAGGTCGGCGATGTTTTCGCCCAAAGTGGCTTCACCATTCACATGCAGACTGTCAAGCACAACATAAGCGCTGAACTGATCTATCAACAGCTTTGCCTTTGCAGAGAAACGAACTGAATCCTCGTCCGTCCACCAGTTCGAGAGGTTACCCTTGGAATCGAATTGTCGGCCTTGATCGTCGAACCCGTGCGTGATCTCATGTCCGATCGTAGATGCTGCGGCATAACCGTAAATGATCGCATCATCGGCCAAAGAATCGGGTAATCCAGGAATCAGGAAGATGGCAGCAGGCAGAACGATTTCGTTATTGGAAGGGTTGTAATACGCATTATACGTCTGAGGAGTCATATCCCACTCAGTCCGATCTACAGGTTTGAACAGTTTTGAAGTATGGTAATCAAATTGCCACTCGCGGCAACGCATGACGTTCATGAGATGTGCTCCGCGTTCAAGCTTCAAAGTAGAATAATCTTTCCATTTGTCCGGGTAGCATACTTTACTGGTCACGGTCGAGAGCTTTAGATGCGCTTTTTCCTTGGTTGCCGGAGTCATCCAATCCAGTCGATCGATATGCTCTTTATATGTCTCTGTCATCCGATCAACCAGATTCTTATAGCGGATTTTCATATTGGGGGAGACATATTTGGAA
>JBJSZR010000328.1:0-6206 GCA_046090385.1 Bacteroidota bacterium | reverse complement strand
ATCAAATCCGGAAAGCATACCTGGCAAGATACTGTGCGCTGGTCGCGCGTTTATTTCGACGGATATGGTAAGAAACGTAAAAAGGTATTTGTGCCGGTAGAGTATTCATTGATGGATGTCGTTAAAGCTGTAATGATCGCTTCTGACAATGACTGTGCAGGGCAATTGGCCATCTACATTGGCGATGGTAGCCTTTCTACCACCATTGAAAAGATGAATCTTCGCGCATCGGAACTGGGCATGTCCAATACCATCTACCGCAATCCTTCCGGACTGCCAGGTTCCCAGGCTTCACTGGATAATTCTTCTACTCCTGTCGATCAATTGAAATTGGGTCTGGAGTTGCTGAAATACGAAGAAGTACTACAGATCACCTCGATGGGATTCGCTCAAGTCAATGACGGCCGCACTTCTTCAGTGTTAAGAAATCATAATGGATTGACTATCGATTATAGTGGCCAGATTGACGGATTGAAAACCGGTTACACACGCCGTGCAGGATATTGCCTCGTTGGCACTACTGAAAAATGTGGTCACCGCCTTGTAAGTGTCGTGCTCGGTTGCAACAGTCCAAGTTCCAGGAATGAAGTGGTTCGAAACATGTTCAATGCATACTATGTTTCCATCGGTCTTGACCCTATCGGCAAGTTCTGCCCGATTCCTGATTTCGCTCGCCGTGATACTCAGATGCCGGACTCTGCCAGCGGGAAGTGGGTGGTGCAACGTGAAAGTGCGCGACAGATCCATAAGGTCCGCAGTGGAGAAAACCTTTACCGTATTGCTGATAAATATGGTTGTTCTGTGAATCAGTTGAAATCATGGAACAACGGAAGTATTCCCGCTAGCGGCAAGATCCGTATCGGTCAATCATTGGTTGTCCAAACCTTGGTCACACGAAAGAAGTGGGTGCCCGATCAGGTGCAAAAGCCTGAAGAACAGACAGCGGTTTCGGATCCTATGGAAGTTGTTGTACCAGAATCACCGCTCTACCATACCGTCACTCCCGGAGACACTTTGTACTCTATTGCCAAAAAATACGGTGTATCTTCCATTGACCAGTTGAAGTCCATGAACAACATTCCAGATGGCAACATCATTCCTGGAATGAGGATCAAGGTGAAGGTTGACGGCTGATTATTTCTGGCTTTTGGGTAATTTCGGAGTCAAATACACAGCATTATGAGATTCCTTGCCTCTTTACTTGTCGCACTTTTGTTTTTTAACGTTGGAAGTTCCGCACAGAAAAAGCAGGAACTGATTGCTCCAGCATTGAATATCGATTCAGTGACAAAATTGATCACTTACGAAGGCGTTCTGGAGGTGAAAGGGGTGGATGCATCCACACTTTACGGCCGAACGGAAGATTGGTTCAATACGTTTTATAAGAATCCCGCAGAAGTGATCAGGGAGAACGACAGCGTCAAATTGAGAATTACCGGGAAACCACGTTTCAAGATTTCCAATCCGGCTGACAAATCAGGATTGCGAACAGATGCCGGAGTGGTTCAATATACAATTACGGTAGTCGCAAGGGAAGGGAGATTCCGATATGAGATCTCTGAATTCAACTGGAAGCAGAACTCCTATTATCCCTGTGAGCGCTGGCTAGATAAGTCGTCTCAGTCATGGTTGCCTGCTTATTACGATTATCTTGGTCAGATTGACATCACCGCCAATCAGGTAATCAAAGAACTGCACAAGGCCCTTTCAGTTGCCAAGTCGCAGAAGAACCGTGAAGATTGGTGAAAATCAATTTTTCCGTCGGCTCAATATCGCTTCTGCAACAGCAAGATCTTCTTGGAAGGTGATTTTGAAATTCCATCTTTCTCCCCCGGTGAAAAACAACCGGATGCCCGCGTTTTCAAGTACGGATGCATCATCAGTGAACGAATCAGACTCTTTAACGCCATAGGCTGTCATGATGTGTTTGGAGTGAAAGCATTGAGGAGTCTGTACTGCCATCAAGTTCGAACGATCCACTTGTCTTGTCGAATCACCATGTCGGCTTCTGACCGTATCAGGGATGGAAACAAAAGGTATTGCGGTACCGTTGGCCATGGCTGCGTCAAAGCAACGCTCGATCAAAGCTTGAGTTGCCAAGGGTCTTACTCCGTCGTGCACTGCGATGACCGCATCGCTGTCGATTCCCTTAAGTCCGTTCTGTACTGATTCAAAACGGGATTTGCCTCCCGCAACGATACGATGCGAAAGCTCGAATGCATATTCATCTATCAGGTGCTTCCAGAATACGATCTGGTTTTCTGGCAATACCAAGATCCTTTCATCGGCGAATGAAAAGCATTCCAAAGTGTGCATTAGAATCGGCCGGTTATGAAGTAGCAGGAATTGCTTAGGCAACTCTGCTCCCATACGCGTTCCGGCCCCGCCTGCTACGATGACTGCAATCCGTTTCATGATACTGATTTTTCAGTTTTCAAAAACCCAGCTTTCCAGCTTATGCGAAGGTACTGAACGAACAACAATGCAATGACAGATAAAATCACCGCCAATATCGAGAAAATGATTGCAGGCAGCAGTAAGGACTGTGAACCAGGCAGTGCCTTCTGCTGAATCATTACAGTGGGGAAATTCCGGTCGTCAAGACTTTCGAGAATGTAATACTGTTCTTTCACCGATGTACCGTGATCATCAACGATGTTTTGCAAAGCAAGTATACTCCTCCTCAGGTCAATGACTGATTCATCGCCTTTCATTCCTTTATCCAGTTTCATCAATAGGGCCTCCAGTTCGCTCTGTTTTTTTACGATACGTTCTTCAATCTGTTTATCGATTCGCTTGTACATTGCCAAACGCTTGGCCTGCAGTCCGCGTAGTAATTTTCGGTTCAAAGTATCGGAATAACTGGCGATCTCATTTGCCATTTCATATGCTATGTAACGGTAGTGATCAGTCACGGATACTGTGATGGTATTGAAAGGCGTTTTTTTCAATGAAATATTGTCACGTAGCCGAGCAATAGCGTGTTCATAATGGAATTCACGCGTGGTATCGATATTGTAATGTTTGTAAAGACCGAAGCGCTTGATCAAGTGATCGAACATCGCGTTGGATAAAATGGTCTGCTGCAGCCGGTTGAATTGATCGGAGGGTAGCAGGTAATCGGGGAGATTGCGCTCATTGAAGTTCTTATCGCCTTTCAAGCCATCCACCACCATCAGCGTGACAGTCGACGAATAGGATAGAATATGATAGCGAAGCGTAAAGACGGAGATGATGAAAATGCAGGAAAGTACGACCAGCCAGAGCGGTTTTCTTTCCAGGAAAGGCCGTAAGATCTCTCTTAGGGTGGGGTTATTGTTTAGGGCAGAGGACATCACAATCGATTGGGACAGTAATGTTAGCGAAACGACACCGTAGAATCCAGAAAAAATTGTAAACTGGCATCCGTCATGTCGGTCGAAATCATATCCAGCAGGCAGCGCTGGCTTCATATCTACTTGTTCTTGGTTCTACCTATCATCTGGTGGACCGATTTGCCGGATCCTGGTTGGGCGCCGCGACTCCTAGCCACAGCGACCATTCTGATTATTGTTACCTGGAACCTGCTGAATTATATTGCCAATGATATGCTTCGGTCCAAAGCGACTTTGTTTTGGATTCTCTTCGTTCTTTGGTCGGCGGTGATGTCGTTGGCCGCGCGTTCCGTCGGGGATGCACTTTTGGAAACCTTGCATAGAGGAACAGGTTTTGTTTTGGCAGTCTGTTTTGGTGGTATGATCCGACTATTACCGGATCGTGTTGCGCAGATAAGCCGTTGGTCAGCCGTTTCTGTCATCTGGATTTTCATATTGTTCCTGTTCGATGCGCTGCCTCAGTGGTTCGGTATGAAAGCCTCGACTGTGTTTCCTTCAGTTGATTTTTCTTTCGGGGCTACTTTTGGCAACAAGAATTTTTTGGCAGAGTCACTGTTGATGCTTGTCTTCTTTCTTCCCAACGGACTTAAGGATGTATCATCGGCGTGGCGACGAGTCACTATCGTTTCCTTGGTGATATCATTTTTACTGATAGCAATGCTGAAGTCACTAGCGGTATTTACCGGACTAATCGTAGCATTGTGTTATTATGTTCCTGCCCGTATACATCTGAATAAGGTTATCCGAGTGGCACTTCCGTTGATCATTATATCTATCATCTGGATGATTCCAGCTGTTCGAAAACAGTTCAAGGACCAGTATGAAAACTTCAAGACGCCCCTCGATTCAACTATAATCGATTCAGCAGCAGACAACAGTATTTCTGAAAGGACGATGATGTTTCGCAACAGTTATTTGCTTTACCAAGAACAGCCATTCATTGGAATCGGGGTTACTGATTGGCGTATTGAGCAAGCGAGGTACGGCATGGGCGGTACCGAATTTTTAGACACTGGATTATCCCGTTTCGAGCACCCGCATAATGAATTTGTTTTAGCTCTCAATGAAACCGGATTCCCCGGCTTGTTATTTCTTCTAGTTGCCTTATTGTTACTTTTCTCTCCCGTCCGAACAAGACTTGAAAATTCGGATGTACTTGCTTCGCGTGCGGCTGTTATAGCGATGTCGGTGGTTGCTTGTTTTGCATATCCGTTCAGTGGTGATGTGCCTTGGTATTATTTCATGTCGCATGTCGGAGTTTTGTTGGCGTCGGTTTGTTCGCCGATCGAATCCGTAAGAGGTAATAAGTTGTCTGTTGTTTCCTTGCTGCTTGCGGGTATCGTCATGGCCGCATGTTACGGATCTTTTAATCGTATCCGTGCAGAATTCTATCAAGGCCAAGGCATTGCCGCCCAGTTGAAGCGTGAACAAGTGCTCAGTGCGCAAGAATACGGGAAGTCGGGAGATTTTTTCCATCGAATGGATCGCACCGGTACACCTATGGATTGGTACCTTGGTAATGCGTTGTTCAGGAGCGGCGATACCATAAATGCCATTCTCGCACTTGAGAGAGCTTCTGTTTTGAATCCCTATCATGCACGGATCATGAATGATCTGGGAACCATGTATGAGAAGTACGGAGAAACACTCAAAGCGATCTCGTGCTATCAAGAAGCAGTTAAACTCGTTCCTGGTTTGGTGGAAACTCGTTTGAATCTGGCCGCGACCTATTATAACGCAGGCCGTACCTCAGATGCGTTTCGGGAAATAAGTGCTTTAAGCAACAAGGAAAGGATAGGTAGAAAGAACCGGGATGTTTTCCTTCAATTTTCGCTAGTGATTGGTCGTCAACTGGCTTTGGAGGACAGCTTAAGTATGGAAGAAGGACGAGTAAGAAGGGATTATTTGAATCGCGTCTGGGAGGACGAAAAAATCAGATCATGTATGGACGGAAACAAAGAGATTAGAGGTTTTCTAAGCTGCATGAGGTCTCAATGACCATGTGAGCGTTCAGCAATGAAGTGTATGGTGGAGGAGTAGAGTAGTGCGAACGCGAATGATTGGAGGACGATTTTCCAAACCCGTTTCCGGTCAAGTTTCGAATGGTGTTCGCTTTTGACTTCTTCCAAGTTTCCCAATTGACGAAAGTTATGAAGGTTGAAAAAACCGAAAAGGATACAGAAGCGATAACGTATTTCGAAATGCAGGACGATCATGCTGAAGGATGCGAATAGCATTAAAATGAACATGGGAATAGAGTGTGACCAGAAAACTGCGGCAATGGTCATCAGGAGTGTGACGGCTAGGGTGATTCTGAAGAAAAGACGGCGTACTCGGACCTCGGAGGGTCCGATATTGCAGACGCCGGGTTGGTACTGATCGGGGCCTGTGTTGGTGTTCATGACGTTTTAACAACCCTTTTTCAGTATTGTTCATGGATTTATCTCGAAAAAAGGGTGAAAAAGGGGTTAAAGTTCAAAATCCGGCATAAGGTTGTATAGTTTGTGTTTTTTGCGATCAATCCTGTGCGGGCTATTGATGGTAGCAATACTTCTGTTTTTTCCTGATGTTGAATATACGTTTTCGTGCTCAGAGGTTCAGTTGACATACTATTCATAGGAAGTCGACTAAACCACCTGCACTCATCAGCTATTCCTTATTTTTGCCCCTTCTTGGTCCCGTAGTTCAACGGATAGAATAGAAGTTTCCTAAACTTTTGATGGCAGTTCGATTCTGCCCGGGACTACCAAGTTGTTTTTCAGGAATTTAGAGTGTCTTCGGACCCTTTGTTTTTGTCGGAAAGGGTCAACTCTGCAGTGAAGTCTGCAGTTG
>JBJSZR010000327.1:0-9740 GCA_046090385.1 Bacteroidota bacterium | reverse complement strand
CATACTCCATGCGTCCACTCAGCCAATGAAGATATTCATTGGGATATCTGAGAGAAAAATAATCCGTTGAAAGCAGTACGAAACGATCGTTACGATATGCCAATGAGCCACGTAGGCTTGAAACATCACTGAAAGGCCATTTCAATGCACCTCTCACCTCGTGCATATGCAATTTGGAGGCATAGAAGAAATCAACCGTCGAAAGCAATGACTGCCGGTAAAAGGTGACCTGCTTGTCGAGTCGCTTTTTAAGATTTTCAAAATTCAAGAAGTATTCATTACTGTTCAAGTCACCGGAAAGTTTGAAGCCACCTGATATCCTATAATCTTCCATCACATCGCGGATCCCCAGCTTGAAGTATCCGTTAAGACCCGGATTGTAAAAGATAGCACCACCGCCGGTGAACAGTTGATAGGACTGATTAAGAAGCGTATTGTCAAGCTGTGAAACAAAATAACTGGATGAAAATGCAGTCTCGTAATTACGTTGCTTCGGCAAAGGCGATCTGGCTGTATCCGAAGTCGGATCTACTTCACTTTTTGGAGTCAGTGCGAATGAAGGTCCTGTCTGCGCTTCTTTTACCGGCTCCTCGGCAACAGGAACCGGAAAATCACTTTGAAACTGATAATCATCTATATCAACAGCATTCGTGTCGACTTTGGAAGTTGGTGTTACAAGAGCATCATCTGTAGAGACTGCCGGAATTTGAGTGGCTATCTGCATGGGCGTCTCACCTGAGGCGGTCCGACCCAAAGTCCTAGTTGGAGTGAGCGGATTCCTACTGGTTACCTTCGGTCTGGTATAACCTATCAAGCGCAACCTTCCATCCGAAAAAACGATTTCAGCGATACGCGACTTCCGGAAGTTCACATCCTGTTGTAAAATACTACGCGAACGATCGGTTTGAGGACTGGATGTCACGATCATGCGGTAATGCTCTACGGTATCCACGTAACTGATCACACTGTCCAGATTAGCAATGAATCGGTTCATAATACCGTTCCTGTCGCTGAGATAGGAAATACTCGCCGAATCATACTGCATGGGCTGGCTTTCATTGGCATCGAGTGTTTCTGAGAGCCGACGGAGAACGCCCGACCTGCCGGCATAGTCGTAATAAAATATGTCCGTTGCGCGAGGCAGCAATGATGCAGATGAAAATACAGGAGCGAGGGTGTCATTATCCCGATCCGAAACGAAGACAATCGCCTTCGATCCGTTGATGAAACGAGGTTGAAGATCATCATGCAAATCTTTCGTGATCTGGTCATAAGTTCGTGTCCTTAGGTTGAACACGAAAATATCAGTCTGCCCTTTTTGTACACCTGACAGTACCAGTTGTTGCCCGTCATCAGAAAACGAAAAATCGAGTACTTTTTCAAAATTGAAAAGTTTCTCCTCTCTGAACTCACCTGTTGCCAGCGTATAGGTCGAATACCAGATGAATCCTTTTTTCTCCCGAATCATTGCTACCAATTGACCCGTAGGATGCCAAGCGACAATCGGAAAAGAATTATCGGTTTCACGAGCATAACTCCTATAACCACCCTTCATGATACGTTTCCGACGGGACTTCTCGACATCAAGTATATAAACCTTATAGCGTCCGATTTCATTGACCACAAAAGCGATCGATCGTCCATCCGGACTGAATCTCAATTGAGAATAAGTCCTGTCGGCCCTGGTCTTGACTTTGAAAAGTGAAACTTCCAGAGAATCACGTCCTTTATCTGAGCCACCGTAAGCCGCCTTAAGCCAGTCATTGAAGTTGGCATTGACCTGCTTCATAGTCAGTCCAAGCACATAATTGAAACCGCTCTCTACATTGCGGTTGATGCGGGTCATGTAAAGCAGATTCGATATCGAAGTTGCTGTATAAGTATCTACGATATACTTCCAGAATGCATGACCGGCATACAATGCATCGGTGCCGGTCAACCGGTTGAACTTGCGGAATCGCTCCGCTACCACTCCATCGCGCACCCGGTTATCGATTTCAGCATCCCAGTCGCGCGAAATGTAGGATACAAGACCCTTTATGTACCAATCCGGAAGTGTCAGCAAAGCGGAGTTCTGTATGCGGTCTTTCAGATCGCCTCCATACATGATCTGGTCGATGAGCACTTGTGCTATTCCCGCGCGAAGTTGCCTTAGAAGATCATTGTGATTACCGTTGAAATAAAGGAATACCTTATTACCGACTATCCTTGTGAGTCCTCCGGTGTTGTTGTTTACCGCCTCTTCGGTCTCAAGTCCTATATTCGTTTGCTTTGCCTCGCTGAGTTTGTTGTAGATGATGAACTGGATCCGTCCGTCGAGTCTGTAATCGAGCAGTCTTTCGATACGTTGCAACTCATCTTCCGCGGTGCGACCTACGTAACCTGCCAAGTCATAGCCACCGACATAATAATAGGTTTCGAATCTGGGAAACCGCATAAACGTCCAGAAGCGGTCATCATCATACTGAACACGATTCTTGCCGAATTCCATCTGATATCCGTTATAAAACTGTCCTAACAGGACATGCGGAGCAAGTAGCATGAATGCGACAAAAAGAAAACGGCAATAGGCGGAAAATCTCATTCCGGATGGAAGTGATTGAGCGTACCGCTAAGGTACTTAAATTTGCACCTTCCAGGAAGGGCTTTCATCAGCTAAAAAGTCCGTTCTTACACCCGAACCATGACCAGGATCCATAAGTTTGTCTTCAACCCGTTTCAGGAAAACACCTACATAGTTTCAGATGATGACGGAACATGTGCTATCATAGATCCAGGATGTTATTCTGTCCACGAGAAGGATGAATTGAAAAGGCATATCGACCAGTCAGGACTGAAGCCTGTTAAGCTGATCAATACACATGCGCACCTGGACCATATACTGGGAAATGCTTTTGTAAGTGAAACGTGGAATCTTCTGCCTGAGCTGCATATCGACGACCTGCAGTTGCTCCGGTCTGCTACATTGTACGGCGACTTGTGGGGAATCAAACCCGAAACGTCTCCAGATCCGGTATCCTTTTTGAAAGAAGACGATGTGATTACAATTGGCTCTAGTCATTTCAAGATCCTGTTTGTACCAGGGCACTGCCCGGGTCACATAGCCCTGTATGAAGAAGAAACCGGAATACTGATTGCGGGAGATGTACTTTTCCAGGGCAGTATAGGTCGTACCAATCTTCCGGGCGGCGACATGTCCACATTGCTTGAATCGATCCGTAAAAAGTTCTTCGTTTTACCGGATGAGACAATCGTCTATCCGGGGCATGGTCCTGAGACAACAATTGGCGAGGAAAAGAAATCGAATCCTTTTGTTGACTGAGTCAATCAGCCGATCATATCCAGAATCACCCGTTCCACTTCCGGAGAGTCCCATCGTTTTTCAATCCCTGGCATATTCATCACTTTTCGCATGATTTCCTCTTGCCTAACGCCGCTCATCAATGCGGTAGCATAGGGGATTTTGGAAAAAGTGACCTGAGAATAAAGAGGCAACCACTTTTCAGGGTGCAACTGATGGATTCTGGCTTCAATTTTTTTCTGTAGAAGGAATTCCGGTTGACCTACCTTGTCGCGCATCTCGATGAAATTCATCAAGGCGAGTTCTGCGATGGCATCCGCATTCGGCTTACGGGAAGCTTGGAAAGCGGGCAAGGTTTTGGCCCAGTCATCGCCGTAATCGTCGAGCAGACTGTTCAAAACGGTACAGTCCTCGAAACCGCAGTTCATGCCTTGTCCATAGAAGGGAACGATTGCATGTGCGGCATCACCTATCAATGCCACATGATCCTTATAAATCCACGGGGAACACTTAACAGTCACGAGAGAACCGGTAGGATTGGAGAAGAAATCCTCTTCCAATGTCGGCATCATCGGCAAAGCGTCGGGGAATGTTTCTTGGAAAAACAACCGTACCGCCGCATGAGTGGCCAGAGACGTGAAAGACTGGCGTCCCTCATAGGGAAAAAAAAGCGTACAAGTGAAGCTTCCATCCAAATTAGGGAGCGCAATCATCATGAATCCGCCACGAGGCCAGATATGCAGTGCGTTTTTCTCCATGCGAAAACCTCCAGACGCATCGGGCGGTATCACCAATTCCTTGTAGGCATGTTCAAGGTAGCTCTGAGAGTACTGGAAACGGTCCGTGCCGAGTTGCATTGCCAAACGTGCAGCAGAGAATGCACCATCAGAACCGAAAATAAGGTCGCTGTTTACGACAAACGAAGTGCCATCGGGTTTTTGAAACCTGGCTTCTTTCTTTTCAAGATCGACACCGGTACAGCGGTGATTGAAATGAATTTCTGCACCACTACGTTCGGCAAGATTCATCATTTCACAATTGAGGATACCCCTGGATGTGGCATAAATCGCCTGACCAGCTTCGCCGTATTGCTGGTAAGTGGTTTCACCATTTACGCTGTGCATCATACGGCCGTACATAGGTATACCAATGCGCCGGATGTCCTCGGCGATTCCGACACCTTCCAATCCCCGCCACCCGCGATCGGAAAGGGCGAGATTGATAGAGCGACCGGCGCTCATTTTCTCATTGCGCATATCGGGACGGCGTTCATAAACGGTCACCTTGTAACCGCGTCTCGACAAATAAATCGAGAGAAGGCTACCGACCAATCCTGCACCGAGTATCGTGATGTTTTTTTTCGTTGACATGGAAAAAACTGGATGTACAAAGTTAGTTTTTCAAAAGAAAGGGCTTGGTCAGTCAGAGATTCCTGAAATCACCTCCGAGAGCGCTTGTCCCAACAAGAAAACATCCTCGAATGAGTTATAAAGCGGAACAGGCGCCATCCGGATCACATCGGGTTCACGCCAATCAACGACTACACCTCTTGAAGTCAATTCATCAAAAATCCTTCTGCCGTCTTTTTTGAAAACAACAGACAACTGACAGCCTCTCCTTTTCGGATCTTCGGGTGTGATGATATTCAGTGCAGGATCCTTCAGAGACCGGTTGATATCGTTGAGTATGAACTCAAGAAATCCTGTAAGCTTCTCACTTTTTTCGCGCAAGGACTTCATCATTCCTGCCTCTGAAAAAATATCCAACGAAGCTTTGAGAGCCGCCATTGATAATACAGGAGCATTGCTTTGCTGCCATGATCTGGCACCTCTGGCTGGTACAAACAAACGAGGCATTTTGAAACGGGTATCGGGGTCGTTCCCCCACCAACCTGCCAACCGGGGCAGTGTTTCATCATCGGCATGACGCTCGTGTACGAAAATACCTGACACGCCACCAGGGCCTGCATTCAGATATTTGTAGCTGCAGAAGCAGGCATAATCGACATCCCAATCGTGCAGTTTCAATTCCACATTTCCTGCTGCATGTGCAAGATTGAAACCGGCGGTAGCGCCTACTTGGTGTGCGGCAGCAGAAACCGCTGCCAGATCGAAGAACTGTCCTGTATAATAATTCACCGCACCCAACATCACGGTAGCAAGAGAATCACCATGTTCATGAATAGCTCGCAGGACATCTTCGTCACGCAATGCTATTTCACCTTGCCTTGGTTTCAGATAAATCACCGCTTCTTCGGGATCAAATCCGTGGAAAGATGCCTGAGACTGCACGGCATATAAATCGGATGGAAAAGCATCGTACTCGCAAATGATCTTGAACCTGGTCTTGGTAGGACGATAAAATGAAATCAGGAGTAAATGCAGGTTGGTTGTCAGCGAATTCATACTGACGACTTCTACAGGTTTCGCTCCCAGGAGATCGGCAATTTGGGAAGTCAGGAAATCCTGGTAGCTGAACCAAGGCATCCTTGAATGAAAATGCCCCTCGACTCCAAAGGTCGCCCAGTCTTCCAGCTCATTCAGAACATAATGCTGTGTGGTTTTGGGCTGAAGTCCGAGTGAATTACCTGTAAAATACAACGCTTCCTTGCCATTAATCAATGGGAAGAAGAACTTTTCACGAAAGCCTTTCAGCGGATCGTTGAGGTCAGCTTCTGATGCGAATTGAAGTGTATTATGAAACATACGCGCTGTCTTCGGGAAATCTTCCGAAATTTGCGAAAGCGAGATTACTTCATTTAGCCGACTAATCAAAATGAAAAGGACACGATCGGAAGAACTCTTCCAAAAAGCGAAAGACTATTTTCCCGGAGGCGTAAACTCACCGGTCAGGGCATTCCGATCCGTGGGCGGGACGCCCATTTTCATGGAGAAAGGTGATGGCTGTCATATTACGGATGCTGACGGCAATACCTTCATTGATTTTTGTTGTTCATGGGGACCATTGATTCTGGGGCATAATTCGACACCCGTCCGCAACAAGATCATTGAGACGGTGAATGATGGGACTTCATTCGGAGCGCCGACACGCAAGGAGAACGAATTGGCTGAACTGATCCTTTCCAGTCATTCATACATTGAGAAAATCAGGTTTGTGAGTTCAGGTACGGAAGCAGTGATGTCAGCCATTCGACTGGCACGCGGTTTTTCTGGAAAACCCCTGATTATAAAGTTCGAGGGATGTTATCATGGGCATGTCGATTCGCTGCTAGTGAATGCAGGAAGCGGTTTGTCCACTTTTGGCATCAGCTCATCTGCTGGTATCCCCGAATCGGTTGCAAAGGACACGATCGTACTTCCGTTAAACGACAAGCGGGCCGTTGAGGTGGCTCTTTCCGATTACTCCCACGACATCGCTGCGATCATCATCGAACCGGTTCCAGCTAATAATGGGTTGCTCCTACAGCATCGGAAGTTTTTGCAATTTCTAAGAGATATTACGAAAAAGTACGGAGTGTTGCTGATATTCGACGAAGTCATTTCAGGGTTCCGGCTCGGCTTCCAAGGTGCAGCAGGCCTCTACCGGATCCAGCCCGACATCATCACCTTTGGAAAAATCATCGGCGGTGGAATGCCGGTAGGCGCTTATGTAGCAAGCAGAGAAATCATGTCAAAGATTTCACCTGACGGGGATGTATATCAGGCCGGGACATTATCAGGAAATCCGGTTGCCATGGCTGCCGGACATGCACAACTGAGTGAATGCCTCCAGCCAGGATTCTACCGCGAACTTACGCGCCGGACATCGGCCTTCTGCAGAAGGCTGAACCGATACGCAGCTTCAAACGATTTTGACTTCAAGCTGTTCCGCATAGGATCCATTTTTTGGATCGCATTTACTAACGCAAAAGCAATCCGAACCTCCGGAGAAATCGACCCAGGTAGTATGGATAAATTCAGATTGCTTTACAAGGAATTACTGGAGAACGGTGTTTACCTGGGACCATCCGGATATGAAGTGGGATTTATTTCCATAGCCCACACCATGGATGTGCTGGATCGGGCAGCTACAGTCATAGAGAATGCCCTGGATAAGATACACTCTTGAGTATTCTTACCGAAAAGGATTTCCGAAATTCAGCAGGTTCCAGAAAAAATTCTTTTCTTTTTTCTTCTCACGCTGGTTAAGAGCACGCGCTACGCGTATCCAACCATGCTCACCGGCTTTTGCAAGGAACTCAACGGCACGCTGGCTACCATCGGTGGCTTCAATGAACGCCGCAAGAGCAGGATAGCCTGACTTGAGAAGCCACGCTTTAGCAGTGTCTTTGCCGTTCAGCCCGTCAACGACGGCGGCATAGGGACGAAAACCATTGTCAACCAACCAACGAAAGGACATCTCCATACCATCAATGGCATCGACAAGGTGATGCAATTCCAAATAACCTTCGCTTTGCAACCATTTTTGGGATTTCTCATCCTGATCGCGCAGACAGCGAGCCATTGCTTCGAAAACTTCCGGCGGATAGGACTTCATGGGCATTCAATGAACAAGATAATCAAAATCGGCAATAGAAGCATGGTGCCATCGACCAAATAAGTGTATATCCAACCAGGCCAATTTTCACGAGCCATCATCATCCAGAAAAAAGTGACCGACGAAAGAACGGCTTCTGAAATCATGACTGGACGGGTTATAAGGGCGTTAAGGTGACCCCAAACAACTGCTGAGCAACCAATCATTAACGACAGTACCGCCAGGACACGGACTCTGGCAACCCCGTAGTCCATCAACGACCGGACTCCCCTTACATGTTCTTTTTTTCTGTCCCTGATCTCAAAGGGAATGCAAAGACAGGCAACAATTATCATACGTTGGATGAACAGCACAAATAGAGCATCTTGGTTTAAAGAAATAACCTTATCCAGTCCGGGAACAAGAACCGTCATGACAGCATAAGCCAAGCCTACCACGATTATTTTCATTACAGGCCATTCACGAACCCTTTTTTTACCTCCAGAACCCATCAGCAAAGGAACCGAATATGTAAGAGCGAATAAAAAACAGACAATGGAAAGCACTATGAAAACCGAGGAACAACGGGTAAGAAAAAAAAGAATGAGAATCCCTGAAAATGAAAATCCTGGCCAATACTTTTTAAGAAGTCCAGGCATGCCATCAGCAGATAAGTTATAAGAATGCACATGCAGGTCGTAATAAGCAGACGACCCGAAAAATAAAACGACCAATTCCGGTTCGAATGCCAGCGGATGACCTGACGACAGACGAGTTGCAAACCAAAGGGCCAGGACACACGATGCAACGAATGCATGTCGTAACAACAGGCGCTCGCTTAACCGCGATAAATAGGATCTATCAGTCAAGAACAAGACTCAATGCAATGGCACCATAAGCGAAGCCTACCAACCCGGCAACCAAAGAATTCTTTATTTTTTTCTTTCTAACGGTGCTTTGATAACCTTCGCAATAGATATCATTGGTCCGTAAGGACTCATCTGAAACCTTCATCCGATTCATGTCGGGGGTAATCGACCCGACCACAGACGAGTAAAGTGGCGGTATCAGCAGCCCGTAAAAAGTGGCGAGGCTGGAAACGCTTCCTAAACAGAAAGCGACTCCTTTGTTGACATCATTGACATAGTACCGTTCGGCATCCTGCTCTCCCTTGATAAACAAGCGCATTTCTTCAGGACTGAAATCGAGAGGGTCGGACGGGTCCTTGGCATAAATAACCTCCTCCAACCCACTCGAATGCCGGATACTGAAAACCCTGTAGGCATTCAAGTGTTTAGTCTTTTTGGGATGTTGTTTAAAGATGTCCACATAATAACCTTGAAACCGGGCGGAATCAGCGACAAGTTCCTTTCCGTTTATCAGCAAAAGAGTGTCTTGGGACAAACAAAAACCGCTATGCAATATCAGGATGACAAGAGCTGGAATACATCTCATGGAATACCGTTTTCCCAAAGCTACATAATTAGCCGTTAAGACTTGGACTTATACTCCTCATTTGTTCCTGCCTTACGTCATATTCGTTATTTTTGCAAAACCAAAAAACTGCTCTAAACATGTCCTCTGTTTCCTTTTCAAATCGGCATATCGGCCCGGATGCTTCAGAAACCGCATCCATGTTAAAGACGATCGGTGTTCCAACATTGGCACAATTGATCGATGAAACAATACCGGTAAGCATACGATTGAAATCTCCACTATCTCTTCCCGATGCACTGCACGAACACGAATATCTTCGTCATCTTCAAGAGTTAGCCCAGGGTAACAAGATTTTCAGGTCTTATATCGGTTTAGGATATCACGACACCTATACACCCGGTGTCATTCTTCGAAACATTCTGGAGAATCCGGGCTGGTACACGGCTTACACACCCTATCAGGCAGAGATCGCCCAAGGTCGCCTGGAAGCCTTATTGAATTACCAAACCATGGTGATCGATCTCAC
>JBJSZR010000326.1:0-2865 GCA_046090385.1 Bacteroidota bacterium | reverse complement strand
GGACTGCAAACGGAAATAACAGTAACGGAAACTCGTTCACAATGAGCATCAACGATGTGATTCGGAATAATTCTTGTCATTGGATCACCGCCGGAACAGTTATTATTACGCCTTCAGGAGCTGCCCTTAGAACCCTCGATTTCGGCAATGGCACGTGCGATGATCAGGCAACTGTCACGATTGGCAACCAGACAAGGACAATCACACTCCGTTAAAATCCATTGGCGCATCCAAACAGATGCTCAGTTGACTCCGGGATCTTCTGGAAAGTCATTAAGAATTCCATAGACATGACCCATCCGACGGAGGACATTTCCCCATACCACCGTCGGCTCCTCCACCAATGTGCTGTAGGAATCCGCTTCGGTGACCCACCAGTTCTCAGACTTGATTTCTTCCTGCAACTGATTAGGTATCCATGCAGCAAAGCCTGCAATGAATTTGATATCATTCTGCTCGACCACTCCGGTTTCAATCATCAACTTCAATTGCTCGAAATCACCACCCCAGTAGAGGTCCTCAGAAATCTTCTTGGATCCAGCCAGATGCTTGAGTTTATGGACATAATAGATCGAGTCCAAACGTAAAGGCCCACCCCAATAGACAACGGCACGGAAATCAGGAAAACCTTCCATAGCCTCAGAAACAAGCAGTGGCGTAGGTTTATTCAATATGAAACCGATGGTTCCCCGTCGGTCATGTTGGCTCACCAGCACGACAGATCTCTTGAAATTCGGTTCCGGATTAAAGGGTTCCGATATCAACAAGGCCCCTACTTTGGGCTTCAAAATTTCAGCACGACTAGGCATGATCTGTTGCTATCTAACGGGTTTAACCCACCTTAAAAAGTAAGGTTTCCAAAGTGTAAGACAACAGGATCAATTGTTGATAAAGCAGATCAATTGGTTATGTATAAAACCTTGCTTATCAATTTATTATCAAAATCAAATGAAATATTATATCTGCCTGCAGGAAGCACTGACTTGAAGATCAATTCATGGGAATTGGAGCCTTGACCGAACCAGAGCCAACCCGCTTGTCCGATCTCCTCACCTGCCTGTCCGATCAGCTTCCAGGAAAGTTCCCCTGCCCTCTCCGCAATGAAACTAACAGTAACGTGACCATCTGTAGGATTAGGAAAAATACGGAGATCGCCGAGCACAGGTAACTCATCAACCGTCGAATTACCGTTGAACTCGAAATCAGCCATCACCGGCAAGTGATCAGAAGCGAAATGCAATGCATCAGCTACTGTTTGACTGACTGAAGCATTGGAACCGGAATTGATAGCTAACTGGTAGTGGTTTCCATCGTTTCCGAATGCCTGGCATGTACCGGGTAAATAGTACATGCCTCCGGCCTGAGTAACCCCGTTTGAAAATAAGATCATATCGAATCTGTCATCCAAGCCACCGAAAGAACCACCACCGAACTGGGTGGTTCTCGTTGACTGGGTGTGGTAAAACCTGTATGCGGCATTATTCCATATGCCAGTCATCTGAAAAGGATCGAGAAAATTTCCGTCGTTCCACGGGTCATCTCGAATCAGTTTCTGATAAGCTGCCTCATAATCGCCGTAAATATTGAAATCTCCACAGATGATGAACTCACTACCAACCGGCAGCGCATCGGTCACCCTCCGTAGGGAATCCACCTCTGCTGAGCGCTGAGCTTCATTGGCGCTTCCGGTAGAAGCTTTCAAATGGACAGCATAAATCCTGAATGTGTCGCCTGTCGGTTTGTATACCATCGTGAACTCTGAAATGTCACGAAGTGCGGTTTCTATGGGCCTGTTGGACACGAATGTGAAAAGGGAATCAAGGTAGAAAATACCATTGTTTGAATCACGTCCTTGAATGTAAACTCCTTGTCTATAGTAGTTACCGGAAGCATTCATCACCTGACTCAAAAACCAAGGTGTACTCAGTGTGGACTGATTTTCCTCGGTGACTATTATGGAGGGCCTGATAGTTTGAACAACCGACCGGAAATATGGACACCTCGTAGCTGAATCTACAGTCGCTCCACTGGTGCCGGCACTTGGCCAATTCAGCAGATTCCATGATGCGATACGGATTGTCCCGGCAACAGCTGGATCAACAGCACATAGGCACAACAAAAAGAGTGCAGAACCTATGCGCCTTTTGACACAGTCAGGATGGAATAAGTCGAATACCATGTATGGATCAACGGAGTGCGCCAAGGCGCATTTTTTCAAATGTATTGTCATTGATGGCCTCGATGGCCTTTCTCAATGACTGATTCACATCGTTAATCACAATGAAATAGGCTTCTGTGTCCCAAAGATTCCGGGCGAACAAAGCTTTCAGCTGCAGTCGAACCAGTTTCCCAGATGTCTCAAGTCCTTCATCATCCTCTTTCACGCCCGCCTTATATGCCGCTTGAAGGAACTCCTGGAACAATGACTCATCAAGAATGAATCCTTTATTGAAGGCGGATGCATCAGCATATTTCGCTTTGAGAGAAGCTCTGTTGTTATCCACATAAGTAAGGCTGAAATCATTGAAGACTCCTTTTCTTAACAGATCGCTGTAGAAGATACTGTTGTTGGAAGTATCCAATGGTACAAATAGATCGGGCATGATACCGCCTCCGCCTCTTACGATACGACCGTTACCGGTGTAATAATCTGTCGAATCATTGAACTTTATACTGTCCGCATAGAACAGCTCTCCGTTTTTCAATCGGTTGGAGAAATCCATTTCGTATTCCTCTTCTTCTCCAAGTATGTACGGTTTTTGGATACAGCGCCCGGAAGGCGTATAGTAATGCGCAACGGTTATACGTATCATTGACCCGTCTTGTAAGGGGAATGGACGTTGTACCAGTCCTTTACCGAATGAT
>JBJSZR010000325.1:0-1617 GCA_046090385.1 Bacteroidota bacterium | reverse complement strand
TATGTTCGGAGCGCAATCTCTTGACGTACTCTTTCACGACTTCGAAATCAGACTCATCAGTGGCATCGTAAAGAATGCCGATTCTTTTTGATTCATCGAAGCCGACTGTTTCATGCTGCACACTTATCTTCCGCAATCGCTTGCGGAACTGGTATCGACCGAGTACAGAACGTAGCTTGCTGTAAGGCTTCACGAGTCAGACGCTTTCGGCTAAGGTAGTGAATTGCGTATCGGGATAGAAATCGCCTGATTTTCAAATTTTTCCTATCATCTTATCGAATTCCTTCTCATCAATGACCTTCACACCCAGCTGATTCGCTTTATCCAACTTACTGGGACCCGCATCTTCACCGGCAAGAAGACAGGAGGTCTTGGATGATACGCTACCCGAAACCTTACCACCGTTCTGTTCAATCACTGATTTAATCTCATCCCTTCCATATCCTGAAAAAACACCTGACACTACGAAAGTCATGCCTTTCAAGAGTTCACTTGATCCGGTACTTGGTTGAATTGCGGCACGCATTTGAAGCCCTGCCCTCTCCAACTTCTTCACGACCTCACGATTATGACTATCACTAAAAAAGCTGATAACGCTTTTGGCGATTTTCTCACCTACCTCGTCAGCCTCCATCAATTGCTCCTCAGAAGCCTTCATTAAGGCATCCATGGATCCGAAATGGCGAGCCAGTTTTTTAGCCACAGTCTCCCCCACGTATCTTATCCCGATAGCAAACAATACCCGCTCGAAAGGGACTTGCAACGAGTTATGTATACCTTCCATGATTTTTTGTACCGACTTCTCCTGTAGCCTTACCTTTCTGATCTTCCCGGTGTCCTCATCAACAATATCCTTTGAAAGCCCGAGAAGTTGATCAGGATGAAGCTGGTAAAGGTCCGCAACCGAACTTATCAGGTCATGTGCAAAGAGCAATTCCACTTTACCCTCACCCAGACTATCGATATTCATTGCACGTCTTCCGATGAAATGCTCGACCTTACCTCTCAGCTGAGGTAGACATTTGGATTCATTCGGGCAATAATGTTGTGCCTCTCCTTCCTTGCGCAACAATCCGCTTCCGCATTCCGGACATTTACTGATATAACGAATAATTTTAGCACCCTGTTTACGCTTTGACAGGTCCACTGAGGTGATCTTGGGAATGATCTCACCTCCCTTTTCTACGAATACATGATCCCCTTCGTGCAAATCAAGCTTAGTGATCTGGTCGGCATTATGAAGAGTAGCACGTCGAACGGTAGTTCCTGCCAACTGCACTGGCGATAAATTAGCAACGGGCGTGATAGCGCCGGTCCGACCGACCTGATAAGAGATGGAAAGCAGTGGCGTAGAAACACTGGTCGGTTTGAACTTGTAGGCAATGGCCCATCTGGGCGATTTCGCCGTGAAACCGAGTTCACGTTGCAAGGATAGTTCATCGACCTTCAACACAACGCCGTCAGTTTCGTAAAGAAGATCGTGACGGTGAACATCCCAGTACCTAAGAAACGCATTCACCTCTGACAATGCGGCTACTTTTTGGGAGTGTTCATTGATCTTGAATCCCCATGATCGGGCCTTTTGCAAAGCTTGATGATGCGATTTGAATGGTTGAC
>JBJSZR010000324.1:0-4140 GCA_046090385.1 Bacteroidota bacterium | reverse complement strand
ACATCATCTTTGCAAACCAACAAGTCGCGAAAGTGAGAGGACAGTCCGCTGAGGAAGTGATGCGAATCGAATCCATGCGATAACACCTCATTGAAAGCCAAAAGTACTTGTGAGGTGTCTGACGCAAGAATATGTTCAGTCACCTTGAAATAATAATCGTAGTCAAGGATATTGAGGTTCGATATTGCTGCTTTGTAGGTAAGGTCGTTCCCTGCAAAACTTACTAATTGATCGAACATGGAAAGAGCATCACGAAGTGCGCCGTCTGCTTTTTGTGCGATAACATGCAGCGCATCTTCTTCTGCATTCACATTTTCTTTGGCGGCGATGGATGCAAGATGTCGTGCGATGTCCTCTACCGATATCCGACTGAAGTCGAAAATCTGACAACGAGAAAGGATGGTTGGAATGATCTTATGCTTCTCGGTCGTTGCAAGAATGAAAACCGCATACGATGGCGGCTCTTCCAGAGTTTTCAGAAAAGCATTGAATGCGTTAGTGCTGAGCATATGCACCTCATCGATGATATAGACCTTATAGCGTCCCATTTGAGGGGCGTATCGGACCTGCTCGACCAAGGCACGTATATCATCAACAGAGTTATTGGAAGCTGCGTCCAGTTCGTAGATATTCAACGAATGACCATCGTTGAAAGAAGTGCAAGACTCGCACTTATCGCAAGCTTCCAGTTCTTTTGACAGGCTGGTACAATTGATGGTTTTGGCCAGAATCCTTGCGGTCGTCGTTTTTCCGACGCCACGTGGCCCTGTGAAAAGGAATGCCTGTGCAAGATGATTGTTGCGGATGGCGTTCTTCAGTGTTTCAGTGATATGCGGCTGCCCAACCACCGTATCGAAGGTGACAGGACGGTATTTTCTGGCTGAAACGACGAATCTCTCCATTGCTCTCAAAGATACGATTTGTTCCGTCCCCTTTGTTGGTAAGCAGGTGCCGTAGAACGCGTTTTTTTGTGAGCAGAAGACATAATTTTACCCTATGCCACGACCTGGGTCATCATACGGACATCGTCCCGGACAAGAGCGTTATTTCGTTTTAGGACCACACTCCCGTTGGTCGGAATTCCTCTTTACGTTAAAAGTGATGCGTGAATTCATCCGTGGTTTCCGAGCACTTCACTTTTTGGGTCCATGCGTCACGGTATTCGGTTCAGCCCGGTACAAGGAAGATCATCCGTATTATCAGCTGTCGAGAAAAATGGGAAACCTTCTTTCTAAAATGGGCTTTGTTGTAATGACCGGCGGTGGACCAGGTCTCATGGAAGCAGCCAACCGTGGCGCTAAAGAAGCCAATGGGCGTTCAGTAGGTTGTAACATCGTTCTTCCTAAAGAACAGAAGCCAAATGATTATCTTGACAAATGGGTTGCATTCGACCACTTCTTCGTACGCAAAGTCCTTTTATTAAAGTATTCCTACGCGTTCGTCGTATTGCCTGGGGGCTTCGGTACACTTGATGAACTTTTTGAAACGCTTACGTTGATACAGACCAGAAAAATCTCTTTCTTTCCCGTTGTTCTGATGGGAAAAGACTACTGGTCACCCTTGCTTGTTCAGTTCGATCGGATGAAAACCGATATGACGGTTACCCGGCAGGACTTCGACCACCTTATCATAACGGATGATACGGAGGAGGCGCTTGCTTTCATACATAAACACGCCATCGAGGAGTATGGGTTGAAACGCAGACGTATTCCCAAACCTCTGGGCATTTTCGGCGAAAGAAAATGGTCTCCTTGGCAAGCGAAGTTCCAATTATGGGAAGACTTGTTTTTAGTATATGCTTATAGTTATTCTGTCACACCGGCCCTAATCTCTTTTTTAGCTCCATACTTTTCAACAAACAGTCGCTTTTTTCAACAAAAGACATCCAGGCTATTCCAATCACATCATCGCAAGAGTACATTTGGAACAAGCAACACCAAACACTAAAAAAATACCACATGAACAAAGCCGAACTGGTCGACGCTATTTCAAGCGAAGCCAAAATCACCAAGGCAGATGCTGCCCGTGCATTGGAAGCTTTTATGAATGCAACCACCAAATCCCTCAGGAAGGGTGAGCGCGTAGCGCTGGTGGGTTTCGGTACTTTCACCGTTTCAAAACGCAGTGCGCGAAACGGAAGGAATCCTCAAACCGGCAAGCCCATCAAGATCGCTGCCAGGAAAGTAGCGAAATTCAAAGCTGGAATCGAACTTGCTGCGAAAATCAAGTGATTTACGGTTTTCACTTCGAAAAAGACCTGCAGCACTGCAGGTCTTTTTTTTGCCTCAATCACCTTTGAATACAGGTTTCCTTTTTTGCAGGAAGGCAGCGACTCCTTCGCGATGATCGTTGGATGCTCCAGCTTCGGTCTGAATCAGTGCCTCGCGTTTGAGTTGGCTTTCCAGGTTGTTGTATGCAGATTCGTTCAACAACCTCTTAGTGAGTCCTAATCCTTTTGTTGGTGACTGTGCTAGCTGCTCCGATAATGCAATCGCTTCGATCATCAATTGGTCGTCAGGAACCGCTTTGTAAATCATTCCCATCGCTTGTGCATCTTTGGCTGGGGTTTTTTCTCCGGTCATCATCAGCGCTGTTGCACGTTGCCAGCCGATGAGTCGGGGAAGGATGAATGTTCCTCCGCTATCTGGTATCAACCCGATCTTTCCGAACGCCTGTATGAATGATGCGCTTTCTCCTGCCAATACAATATCGCAGGCCAACGCGATGTTCGCGCCGGCTCCGGCCGCAACTCCGTTCACTGCGACTATGACCGGTTTTTCGATCCTACGGATCAAAAGTATAATAGGATTATAATGCTCTTCTACAATACGTGTTATTCCGGGACCTGACGGATCAACCGCTTCAGAGAGATCCTGCCCGGCGCAAAACGCCTTCCCGTTCCCGGTCAGCAATATCGATCTGATTTCTGTATCAGATTCGGCTTTTCGCAGTGCATCCTGAAGTTCAAGGGACATCTCACGAATGAAGCTGTTGAATTTTTCTGTGCGATCAAGCGTGATTCGCGCAACGCCATTGATTGCCTGATAATCGATATACATTGTGCTTTTTTTGAACTGATACTTCAAAGGTAGGAATCAGTGGCATTTGAAATGATCGAAGGGCTCAAGGCAATCCTCGCATTTGTACAAAGCTTTGCAAGCGGTGGAGCCGAACTGGCTCACCAAAACGGTGCTTGCCGAACCACAGCGGGGACATTGGACTTTTTTAGGATGGAGTGAAAGTAATGACTTGTCACTGCTGGTATGAGGCGGAGGTGCTATCCCGTATTGTCTCAGTTTTTCTTTTGCGGTCTCAGGAATCCAATCAGTTGTCCATACTGGCGAGAAAACCAATTCAATACTGATGCGTTCATATCCATGATCTTTCAATGAACTTTTAATGTCATTCTCGATAGCCATCATAGCCGGACAACCGCTGTAAGTGGGTGTTATTTTTACATGGATTTTTCCGTCTTCGTCAACTTGGACATCACGTAATATGCCTAACTCTTCAATCGTGATAACAGGAATCTCAGGATCAGGAATCGCTGCAATGATTCGCCGGATCTCCTGAATGTCGTTGGATGCCATCACTCTGTTGATAATGAAATGATTTATGAACGGATCACCACTCGGCACCCGGGAATGACCGATGAAGCATTTGCATTTCTGCAAGAAGATGGCCAAGATGCTCGCTGTGTTTCCCTTGTCTGCTGCCTCTGATCGAGTTGTATTTTTCAGGAATATGCAAGCCGGCTTCGCGGAAAATTTCGCGGATGGTTGAATACCAGAGCTCGCGAAGGGTAGATGAGTCAGCAGCAAGGCCTTCAGCGGTGAGTTTTTGCTCTATTTCATCGGTATCGAACATCTCCTCGACGTATGACCATAAATACTCGATTGCATTGCTGATTCGAGATCGACTTTCTTCAGTTCCTTGACCAAACCGGATGATCCATTCGGAACTGTGACGTAGATGGTAGCGCACTTCCTTCAAGGATTTGGAAGCAAGGGCTGCAAGGGTCTCGTCGCGTGATGTCTCAAGTGCAGTGAAGAGATGACACTGATATGCACTCAAAAACAACTGGCGTAACATCGTCTGCGCAACGACACGTGCACCCAAACACACATGCACAAACAATCC
>JBJSZR010000323.1:0-5155 GCA_046090385.1 Bacteroidota bacterium | reverse complement strand
CTTTGCCTTCGATGGTGATTTCAGTGCCGGCGTATTTACCGTAAAGCACGGTGTCACCCACCTTAACGGTCAAAGGCTCGTCTTTTTTACCACTGCCCACCGCAACAATCTTACCGCGTTGGGGCTTTTCTTTTGCAGTGTCAGGAATGATGATGCCACCGGCGGTCTTTTCTTCAGCCAGTGCTGCTTCGACCAGAACTCGGTCGGCTAGGGGTTTCAAACTTACTTTGCTCATAGCAGATGATTATTAAGGGTTAATGATTAGGTTTTTTATCGCGCCTCATTTGTCAGTAATTATGCCATGACGTTCAAACGGGGGATTTTCTGCCAACTTTTCAATCTTTATGACATGATTTCAGTCTAGAACAGGACCGGAAGTGACATCGTGGCAAAGAGCCTAAATGCGCGATGATTTCCGTCCTTTATCAAAACAAAATGCCGTCCGAAGACGGCATTTCAAAAACGTATGGAATATAATCAGTTCGCAGGTTGCTGGGCAGGCTGGCCTTGCTGTTGCTGAGCAGGTTGGGCTTGCTGTTGCTGAGCCGGTTGAGCAGGTGAGGCAGGGATACTGGAATTATCAATCTGCTCCTGCATGGTTGATCCCCCACCCACCGTCTGACGGTCGCTGGCTTTTGGAATTGAGAAGCTGGCTACAAGACAAAGTACAATCAACGTAAGAGCAAGACCCCAAGTGAGTTTTTCAATGAAATCAGTCGTTTTTTTGACTCCCATCAATTGATTGGATCCTACGATTCCTGAGGCGATGCCACCGCCTTTGGGATTTTGTACAAGTACTACCAGAACAAGCAGTACGCAAACCAACATGATGAGAATAGTGATAGCTGTAAACATCGGATTATAAGTCTTCTGAAGTGGTGGAATTCAATTGATTGTCCATTTTCAAGACAAGGGTCGCAAAGTAAGCGTTTTTTTCCGGATGAAGCAAACGCAAGCGCTCGTAAGCATTTCGGGCTTTCAGCAGGTTGCCTTGCTCTGCATAAATCCTCGCAAGTGTTTCAGAAACAAGATCTTCATGCTCTTCTACGCTTCGCTTTGCCTGCACAGAAGGGTTGAAGAATTGGGCCTTTGGCTGAGGTACGATCCGTGGCTCGGAACGAATGAATTTCTCAATGAGGTCTTTGCCCTCAGGATTTTCGATGGCTGCTTGAGAACCAGTTTCCGGCTTGATATTTTCTTTATTGGAAATGTCCAGGATGCTTGTGTCATCGCCGTCGATCATTTCATATGAGCCAAACCCGGCAACCGGTTTTTCAGAAAGCCAGCGGAAGAAATCCATTGGCTGTTGTGCAGGAGCAGAAATCTCTTCATCCCGCTTGATGACTGGCAATTTTTCAATTTCCTGAATGAGGTTCAGTTCAATTGCAGGCACAAAATCGAATGTCGGCTCGACAACGGGAACCGCAGGTTCGGATTCAGAAAAAACATTCTCTTTTTCTACAATCAGCTCCGACTTTTCAGTCGGAACGACTTCTTCCGCCGTTGACTCTTCATCCGGATTCTCCAATAACTGCTCTAACTTTCGCCTGATCGTGTCGTGCGGATCATCCGTAAGTTCAGTTTCGGGTTCCTGGGTGCGACTTTCAACCGCAACGTACTCGCGAAGATGAGAAGTATCAGCTACCTGGGTATCGTTAATCGGATTTTCAGATGCCGCTTTTTCGTCGCTGGTGATTCCTGTAAAGAGGTTGCTGACGGAATCTTCAGTAGTAGCGTTAATAGGCGGAAGTGAAGAATGCTCTTCTACTTGAAAGGGGGAGTTGGATTCGACGGTAAAAGGTGATCCATGAGAAACAGTTGAAATCCCATGGATCAGATTGAACAAGGCGGTCCGATCAGGCGCATATGCAGCCGTGCGGCGTAGTTGCTGATCGTAACCTACATGATCCTGCTCGTGCATGGCACCGGTAAGCAAAAGTTGACCTGTCTGGCAGAAGGGATAATCTCTGACAAACTCCTGCAATAGGACCAGGTCGGTCCGTTCATGCGGCCGACGTACCTCCAACAGTCTTCTGAAATGATTGTAATCCATCACCAGTTTATAAAAGCCTTGTTGAATATATCGTCAATCAACTGGTCGGTTACGTCCTTCACCAACTGGTCTTCTACCGTAGATAGATTGACCTGGCTGTCGTAATCCGTGAATCGCGTGAAGGAAGATTCAAAGCTGTTTTTTTCATCCACCTTGTTGGTGTATTTCACATTCACGGTGATTGAAAGTCGGTTCTTGGCGGCAGTCTCATTGGGCAGGATGTTCTGAGGCGTGATCGTATAAGCGGTTATCGTACCCTCAAATATCACATCGCCATTTCGCTCTACAGGAGTAAGACTGGTTTGTGAAACGAATTTCTCTTTCAGCTTTTCAGTGAAAAATTGTCCTAATGCCGGCGGTCCCAGCGCCGCGGTCTTGTTGAAATAATTGACAGTCAGCGTTTTAACTTCTGGAGAAATCGAGGCTCCGCTAAGGGAATAGTTCACTTTGCATGAGTATAACGCCATGACCAGTAACCAGTAATATGCCCTTAGGTTTTTCAAGTGCTTGTTTTGTGTTCTCCCAATATCCTAATTCCTGTGCAAATTAATGAAAACCACATCCAGGCTCATTCCCTGATTCCGTATTCATTCATTTTTCGGTAAAGTGTCCGCTCAGAAATGCCCAGTTCCCGCGCTGCATTTTTTCTTTTTCCCTTGTGCTTTTCAAGTGCTTTGCGGATGAATTCTTTTTCTTTTTCCTCCAGGGACAAGGATTCCTCTACCTCTACGTGCGGATGAAGCACCGCTGGATTTGATGCAGTAGCCGGACTCAAAGTCGGTGTATGTATGATCACGGATGGGTCGGATGTGGGAATGATCTGCGATCCCTGACCCTCCGGTTGAAGCTGAGCAATCAGCTGTGCATTCCTTTCCCTCCAGTTGGAATCTCCGCCATGCTGTATTATTTCATTGATCAGCGATTTCATGTCATTCATGTCGCGCTTTAAGTCGAAAAGCACTTTGTACAACAATTCGCGCTCAGTGAACTCCTGCGGTTTACCACCGTCTTTCAAGAGGACGGGTGAGGTGGTTAGCGGGGCAGGAGGCAGATAGCCGAGCAATGTCTCACTGTTGATGTCACGACGTTTTTCAAGGATGGAAAGCTGTTCGGTGATATTCTTCAGCTGACGAATGTTTCCCGGCCATCGGTATTGCATCATCAATTGCACTGCGTCTGGCGTTAGCGCGACAGAAGGCACACGGTATTTCTCAGCAAAGTCACCTGCAAATTTTCTGAAAAGCAGATGGATGTCTTCTTGCCGGTCTCTTAAGGGCGGGATGCGGATGGGGACGGTGTTTAGACGATAGTAGAGGTCTTCCCTGAATCTTCCGTTCTCTATGGCCGATAACATGTCCACATTCGTGGCGCCTACGATGCGCACGTTGGTCTTCTGGACTTTCGATGAGCCTACCTTGATGAATTCTCCCGTTTCCAAGACGCGCAAAAGACGTACCTGGGTATTGAGGGGCAGTTCTCCCACTTCATCCAGGAAGATAGTTCCTCCGTTAGCTACTTCGAAATATCCTTTGCGGGCTTCGTGTGCTCCGGTGAATGCACCTTTTTCATGGCCGAAAAGTTCAGAGTCGATCGTCCCCTCTGGAATCGCTCCGCAGTTGACCGCGATGAATGGGCCGTGCTTACGCGGACTAAGTTGATGTATTATCTGGGGAAAAACTTCTTTACCCACACCGCTTTCACCGAAAATCAAGACACTTATTTCAGTCGGCGCTACTTGCTTCGCTACGTTTATGGCATGCTCAAGCAACGGGGAATTCCCGATGATGCCGAAACGTGCTTTTATATCCTGTACAGTCATTTACTACTGCGCTTTATTGCTTGTTCAATTTATAAATTATGAATTGAGACTTCAGCAGGTCTGGTTCTGACAAACTTTTCCTGCTGTACTCTCATGCCAAGTCCCCGATCAGCGTTGCAGATGTGCAGTCTTTCACCATCACATCCACATATTCACCGGGTTTGACAGTTCCCTTCGGAAATACGATCACTTTGTTTTCCGTATTACGACCGGATAAATGCGCGTCCGAACGTTTTGAAGTCGATTCGGCCAGGACTCTGTGTACCCGGCCTACATGCTTTTTATTGCTAAGCAACGACAATCTGTTCTGAAGGTCGATGATTTCTGTCAGTCTTCTTGTTTTGGTCTCCTCAGGAATGTCATCCGGATATTTCCTAGCCGCTAAGGTTCCCGGTCTTTCCGAATATTTGAACATGTAGGCATAGTCATATCCAACCCATTCCATCAAATGCAAGGTGTCCTTATGCTCATTCTCCGTTTCACCGCAGAATCCCGTGATGATATCGGTTGAAATCGCACAGCCGGGAACAATTCGCCTGATAGCCTCGATACGGTCCATGTATTGTTCTCGGGTATAGCCACGGTTCATTTTTTCCAATACATACGAATTGCCCGATTGCACAGGCAGATGAATGTATTTGCAGATATTCTCATGCTTCGCCATCACATGCAGCACCGCATCAGTCATGTCACGAGGGTTCGAAGTCGAGAAACGTATCCTGAGATCCGGATGTACGGAGGCCACTTGCTCCATCAGGTCAGCGAAGGTGGTATATTGGCTCTGTTCATCAGCTGGCAAGCGATGTTCCAATGCAGCCTGGACTGTTTCGGCCGGGAGGTCCTTTTTCGGTCCGCCACCCCACCATAAGTACGAATCCACATTCTGCCCCAGAAGTGTCACTTCCCGATATCCTTTTTCAAAAAGATCTCTTGCCTCTGCAACGATACTTTCAGGCTCCCTGCTTCGTTCTCTTCCGCGGGTGAAAGGCACTACGCAAAATGAGCACATGTTGTCGCAACCGCGCATGATGGAAATGAATGCGCTGACGCCATTAGTGCCTAAGCGCACCGGACTTATCTCGGCATAGGTCTCTTCTCTCGACAACAATACATTCACTGCCTTTTGACCCGACTCTGCGGCTGCAATCAAATTCGGCAGATCACGATATGCGTCAGGACCGACCACCAAATCGACCAGTTTTTCTTTTTCCAAAAGCTCGTTCTTCAAACGCTCCGCCATGCAACCAAGTACACCGATCACCAGGTCCTCGTTCTTGTTCTTG
>JBJSZR010000322.1:0-1956 GCA_046090385.1 Bacteroidota bacterium | reverse complement strand
CTTTCCAGGCACTGGAATTGCCCGAAGAAACCACGCCGATCATGTCCTCGCCCGGACTTCCTACTGCCGTTGCATTCGACCATCAAATCGGTCGATGCAAAGATATTTTTATTAAGAAAATGAAGGACTACGGCACTGCTTGGCGGATTCTTCGTGTAAGTTCCATCACCGATCAGATTTTCATCAAAGCCCAGCGTATTCGCAGTATAGAGGAAAAAGGCAGTCAGCGAGTGGATGAGGGTGTGGAAAGCGAATTCCTTGGTATCATCAACTATGCAGTCATTGCGCTGATACAGTCGGATCTCGGTACTGAGTCTCCCTTGGAGATGACCGAAGCGGAAGTGATCAGTCATTTCGATAGACTCGTCGGTGAAGCGAAGCGCCTGATGGAAAACAAGAATCACGATTATGGAGAGGCTTGGCGTGGTATGCGGACCAGTTCCATGACGGATCTGATCCTGATGAAGTTGCTTCGCATCAAGCAAATCGAAGATAACCAGGGAAAGACCCTTATCAGTGAGGGTGTGCCGGCTAATTATTACGATATCATAAACTATGCTGTCTTCGCACTTATCAAGATGTCCGAAGAAGGTCATGCTTAAATTCCATTTACAATGAAGGTAATCGCACAGATCTCCCGCCTTTTGGTTGGTGCCCTGTTCATCTTCTCGGGGTTCATCAAAGCCAACGACCCACTGGGTTTTTCCTATAAACTTGACGAATACTTTGTCGTGTTCGGAATACCATGGATGTCATCAGTCACCTTATTGATGGCCATCGGCATTTGCGCATTTGAAATCGGACTTGGTGTAGCGCTACTGCTGGGTGCCAAGATGAATTTCACTTCGTGGTCGTTATTGCTGATGATCGTGTTTTTCACGTTCCTCACATTCTGGTCTTGGAAGTTCGATGTGGTGAAAGATTGTGGCTGTTTCGGCGACTTCATGCATCTGGAGCCTTTTCAATCCTTCATGAAAGACGTGATCTTGCTGGTGCTCATCCTTTTCATTTTCCTGAAGCGACATGAAATTGGTCCCTTAGTCGGAGAGCGGTTTTCCACGGTACTTGCCTACATGGGCTTCCTAGTTTCGCTTCTTTTCTCATTGCATTGTTATTATCACCTGCCCGTGATTGATTTCCGTCCGTATGCTGTCGGCAAAAGTATCCCTGAAGGAATGAAACTTCCTCCCGGAGCCAAGACAGACAGTGTCGCGATGGTCTTCATCTACAGCAAGGACGGTAAGAATGTCGAGCTGACGACTGAGCAACTGAGTACCATCGATGAGTCCTACAAATTCGTTGATCGTATTGACAAGAAAATCAGGGAAGGGGATAAGGCGCCTATACACGATTTCACCATTTCGGATACCAATGGAACAGACATAACCGAAGATGTGCTTTCCATGGATAAGGCATTCTTGCTAGTGGCCTACGATATCAATGCATCCGATAAGGGTGTGCAAGGAAAGATCAATGACTTTGTCAGTCTTTGTCAGCGGGATGGGATAGAATTCATTGGAATGACTTCTTCGCTGAAAGATGATGTTGCCAAATTCACCACTTCAAACGGCTCCAAGTTCGATTATTACTTTACTGACGGCACTACCTTGAAGACAATGATCCGCTCCAATCCGGGACTGATCCTTCTGAGAAAGGGCACGGTAAAAGCCATGTGGCATTGGTACGATTTCCCTTCATTTGATGAGGTGAAAAAATCGGGGCTACTTGATTGATCATTGCGTACTGTCAAGGGAAAGCTGAAAAATGAAAAACCCTTTTTTTATTCAATAAAAAGCGTATATTTGCAATCCATTTCCGGGCACCCCGGCAATGTAAATAGTTGATTATCATGGATTTGATCAAAATTGCATCAGAAGCAGCAGTAGAAAAGCGCGATATCCCTGCTTTCAGGTCAGGTGATACGATCACCGTTCACTACAAAATCATTGAAGGTAA
>JBJSZR010000321.1:0-2738 GCA_046090385.1 Bacteroidota bacterium | reverse complement strand
ATCTTCCTCCACCTTGCTTACCTAAGGTATAGCTCATGGAAAGTATTCCCAAGCGTGTCTCTACATTGAATCCCGCGCCGAATCCGATCGGAGTATCTGTTATGAATTGATCGCCGGTTTTCCTTTCGTACCACGCTCCGTTGGCGAATACGAAGAGAAATGAATTGATATCGGTAAGGTATCGGTATTCAAGGTTGATGATGGAGTAGGAGGTCGCGAAAATCGATTCCTCATCGAACCCCCTGAGGCTTCGCAGCCCTCCGATCCGGTACATTTCGTTCTCGAAAATATTAGGGTTCCTGATGAATGCTGAACGGTTCATCACAGCAAAGACATGTCTGTTGAAAAGTGGTATGTAAAAGCGCGTGATGAGATCGGCTGAATATTGTGCCGATCTCAAGGTAAGGCTGTCATATACTTCCGGATTTATACTTGAGTTTTTCCGGATGTTTCTTCTGCCTACCGAACCTGATAGGTCTATCCAAAAACCTCTTCGAGGGTTCAACCTGTAATCCAACCGCTCGAAATGTCCCATTAAACCGTAGTCATTGGTTGTTACGTCACCGTATTCCGGCAGCGTTGTTAGTTGGCCAAGTCCGCTGGTGTATTGAAGATCGCTTTGTTTGTTTTTGAGAAAAAGTTTTAAATAATTGGAGCCGTGCAAAGCAACCAGCATTCCTGCTTGTTTTATCACATCCACGAATAAAGTATCTCTCCTGTAAAGATTCAACAGTCCCTCGACACCCAGCGGTGTATTGAAGAGAAACGGATACTTGACGGCGATATTCAGTTCCTGCGAGCGCGGAGGTAATTGTCTCCAGTCGAAGTTGAGTGATTCGCCACGTTTGAAGGCGTTTTGTAACCGTAAGTGAACTTCCCCGGTAAGCTTGGGTTTTCCGCCACCTGCGTCATCGGGCAATAAACCTATTACACCATCGAACTGTGATGCTCTTTTCTTTTCCAGAAAAAGATCAAGGCGAGTGTATTTGTCTGTGAACAGCACACTAGCAGGTCGCGCTTCTTTGCAAAAGGCGATTTCTTTCAACCGAACACTGATATTGGAAATCTCAGATTCATCATAAGGCTCACCAGGTCGTATGCCAAGATGGTTGTACAGATAAACCGGAGCCACTACCTGATCGCCATTGATCCTGACGCTGTCAATGATTACGAGTCTTCCTTTATCGAGCCTTAAGGTGGCGATGAAGCCGGATTCATCCACTAGTATGCTGTCCAGTCGAATGCCTGCAAATGGATATCCGTTGTTCTCGCATGATTTGATAATACTGGTAAGCAGGCTGTTTATACGTGCAGTGGATATCGGGTCCCTGTTTGTAATCTGTGATCGGACAGGGCCGGTTATCAGCTCATCCGGGACGTTGCCCGTATTTATCCTTAAGTATTTGTATTTATAGTCCGGATGAATGGTTGCTATCAGTTTATTGGTTTCAACAATGATGGTGTCAACCGATGCCGCTACATAACCATCCTGCCTCATTTTTACAATAATCGATTCCAGCTGTCGAATACAACCTGTCGAATCACGCGTTTGAGATCGAGGTATGTAACGTTCAAGCTCCTGATTGATTGAATCGAACTTCAGTTCAAGAACCCATCCGGTGCCCTCAGCCATGGATGATGAAGCAATAGACGTCTTCGGCTCAAGCATCAGGGCCAGTATCAGAAGAGGCAGAAAGAAGAATTGCCGCATTTTATTTCAGCTGTCCAAGCGCCAGTCGATAGGCACTAAGCCCTGTTGGACCAACAGTTCATTTGCCCTTTTGAAATGTCCGCAACCAAGGAAGCCCTGATGAGCTGATAATGGCGATGGGTGAGGAGCCTTTAAAACATGATGCCTGTCAGGGTCTACCAACGATTCCTTGGCCTGTGCATACCTGCCCCACAGCAGGAATATGACACCTGATTTATCATTTGATATTTTTCTGATTACTGCGTCTGTAAACTCTTCCCAGCCTTTTTTCTGGTGAGAACCCGCTTGACCCGACCTTACTGTCAATGTTGCATTGAGCAATAATACTCCTTGGTGCGCCCATTTACTCAGGTTTCCATGCGGCGGATGCGGCCAACCGAATTCGAAGTTCAATTCTTTGAAAATGTTCAATAGGCTCGGAGGAATAGGAATGCCCTCGGGTACAGAGAAACTAAGTCCATGCGCTTGGCCAGGACCATGGTAAGGGTCTTGTCCAAGTATGACGACTCTTACATCTTCGAATGGTGTTTTTTCGAATGCAGCAAAAATATTTCCACCCGAAGGGAAGATGTTCATTCCTTGCTTTTTTTCCTCCTGAAGAAACTCCTTCAGCTTTATGAAATAAGTGGAATCGAACTCCTCTGACAGTCGCAACTTCCAACCGGATTCGATTTTTGGATCGACTTTTTGCATCTCGAATAAAAGTACCATTTTCTGAGAGTAAAAAGATCAGTGGGGAACAGGATTGTTGATAACTATGGATTGCCTTTCTCGCTCAATTGGCTATTTTTGTGGACACTTGTAAAACAGGCACACTAAAAAAGTCTGTGTTTACGTTAACAATCAACCAGTCTCCGACAGAACATGAAAAAGAGCATTCAGATTATCTTCTTCTTTTTTGCATTGGCGGTCTTCTTCGCTTCATGCAAGGCACATGAGCGTTGTCCTGCTTACGGACAAATGAACAAGCCGAAGACACACAGGATAATCATCGGTTGATTCAATCTTCCGCTGGCAAAATCCAAGG
>JBJSZR010000320.1:0-2485 GCA_046090385.1 Bacteroidota bacterium | reverse complement strand
GGAGGAAGAACCGTAGCCGATCGCCAGATCGATTGCATGTACATCAGCAGTGCCTGTAAAGGAAACCGGGACTTCCAGATAGTTTCCGCTGCGCTTCACTTTTGCAGCATCGACAATCACACGGGCATCGCCGCTCAAACGGAACTGGTTGTTCGGGTTGGTCACCGAATAGCTGCCGTTCACATCACCTGTCATGATGGCGCGGAATACATCCGGGCGGATATCAGGGCAGGTGGCTAGATTGGAAACATTGAACGGCAAGCAGAATGGAACCACCGGAACACGGCTTTTGCTGAAGCCGACACCGTTGTCGTTCGGGAAGGTGGATGAAATCTGATAGGCAGCTCCGGTAAGCGTGGTGGATGAATCAACGAAGATCCAATCTTTGGAGGGCTGGCCGTTGGAGACACCGGATGCGTTGTAATTCCAAGCCTGCCGGAACTCAGGGATAAACAATACCGCACGCTGGTTGACCTGCGAAAGGTCACCTGCAGAAATCACTCCGTCAAGATTCACATCCATGGCGATAGCCTGGAATACGTTTGGAACGAATGTCGGATCGCTCAATAACATACGGCGAAGCAGGAATGCATCGAATCCGTTAACCACCGGCTGTACACTCGTGGTGCCAAGGATGTTCTTATTGATGGTCAATTGAGAACCGTTACTGATGACGAAATTAAAGTTGCCGAGCGTATCAGGCGATACATTATAAACGGTTTGACCATTACAGGAAGCATTATTCCCGAAGATGGAGGTCTGCAAAAACTGGTTAGGATTTGCAGCATTGTATCTTATCGGAGAATTATCAGCCCAGAATTTCAAACTGCCTGAAAACAGGCTGTCCTTGAATGAGGTATAACGTCCTGCTTCGACAAGTCGTGTAGCAACACCGTTGAAATAGCTCTCCTGCAAGAACGGCAAGGTTACATTGGCAGTGTCGATGAAAGAGAAGGTTGTACGCTTAGCGAATTCGACACAAACCAACCTTCCGGAACCGGCAAACTTCGCATTCGCTGGTGCGGTTGAATTGAAGAACAAAGAAATATTCATCGTTCCCGCGACAGTATCGATGGAATTCGCCACATCAACGAAAGAAGGTGTGATGAGGTCGCCGAAAACTGTAACTACACCGGTAGGACGTACTTTCGATGTATTGAAATTCAAGACAAGGTCGTATCCGATTACGTTGTTGATTGTATCAACCGCACTGATAGGAATACAAAAAGAGGTATCCCTGCAAGGTGAACTGATACGGGAAATCTTGTAAGGCAATGCGTTCGGATCGATGATATTGACGATTACAGCAGAAGAGGTCGTCGTAGCACCCCGGTTGTCCGTTGCAATCGCAGTAAGACTGGCGGTACCGATCACCGACGTCCATGTGAAGGAGTAAGGAGAGGTGTTGTCCGTTCCGACCAATGAACCGTTCACATAGAAACCGACACTGGATACGCTTCCGTCGGCATCAGAGGCCGTAGCGTTGATGGTTACCGAAGCCGGGAAGGTGAAGTTGGCGCCATTCGCAGGTGATGTTATACTTACTGTAGGAGGGACATTGTTGACTACGGAGATAGTGACCGCCGAGGATGTGGTCGTAAGACTTGCGTTATCGGTAGCTCTGGCAGTGATAGTATGACTTCCAAGTGCCGCGGTATATGTAGCCGTATAGGGAGCGGTGACATCGGTGGACAACAGGATACCGTCCACAAAAAAATCGACCTGGGTGACAAAACCGTTATCAGTGGCTGTTGCCGCGATAGAAACCGCGTCACCCACCACGAATGAAGCACCATTTGCGGGCGAGGTTATTGAACAGGTCGGAGGGGGATTTGCAGCAACCGTGATACTGACAGCACTGGAAGTGGTCTGTGCACCTTGGTCGTCAGTTGCACGGGCAGTGATAGAGCGGGTTCCTGCAACAGCTGTGTAGCTGGCTGTATAAGGAGCCGTGTTGTCCACACCGATTGATACGCCGTCTACGAAGAACTCGACCTGAGAAACGGTTCCATCCGCATCACTCGCATTGGCGGTAATGGACACGTTCGAACCTGTGATGAAACTTGAACCGTTCGCAGGAGCTGTAATACTGACTGTAGGAGCAGCATTGGGAGCACCAAGAGTGCCCGTAAGGAAACTGGCAAGAATCTCGGTGCCGACAGGGTTGGATGACACAAAGTTCTGGGTGCCTCCCGCAGGAGTTCCTATTTGTACGTTCAACTCATACTGGAAGATACCGTTGGTGGTGAACTGACCGACAAGGACGATGTTGGTAGTATCCAAACCGGTGGCGCCGCCAAGAGCTGCAATCGAACCGTTGTTGGTCGTGAAAAGTCCGCCTACCTGGCTCGTACCATCAAATACACCCAAATCACCGTTACCGGTATTGTTGATACCTACGAAGGTGACGCCAACCGGAACACCGGTAGCAAGTCCGTCACGGCCACCAGTACCGTTGATGGGGAATCCGATGGATGGATCGTTG
>JBJSZR010000319.1:0-1135 GCA_046090385.1 Bacteroidota bacterium | reverse complement strand
CAGCGGAGTCACGTTGGCAGCCGCCAGTGAAAAGGCATCTGATCATTATTTCAATGCTGATTTTTCAGGACCGCTCGGTATAATCATGGGGTCCGAAGAAGATGGGGTTTCGGATGACATCATCCGTACTTGTGATCATTTGGTACGCATTCCCATGCTCGGACATGTCGGCTCTCTGAATGTGTCTGTGGCAGCGGGAGTACTTGTCTTTGAAGCGGTACGTCAACGTTTGAAAAAGTGAATATTGCTGCCACGGTCAACGAGAAACCTGATTCATGGCAACGCTGGGCGATTGTCCTGATAATCATGGTCGCATCACTGATGCGGCTTCCATGGCTGGCAGAAATTTCTCTAAGCAATGACGAGTTGAGTGCATTGATCAGGGCTCGTCATGTTTCCTTCAACGAGCTTATCGTAAAGGGGGTTCACATCGACTACCATCCGGCAGGTGTCGAAGTCTTTATTCATTACTGGGTGAAGATTTTCGGTGAAGGCGCATTCATGCTCCGTTTGCCGTTTGCATTGCTTTCGATAGGTTCTGTGTATCTGGTATTCTTACTCGGGCGACGTTGGTTCAATGTGAACACGGGATTGATGGTGGCTGCCTTCTTTGCAACTTTTGAACATCCTCTGCTTTATTCAATTCTGGCAAGAATGTATAGCCCGGGACTTTTTTTCTGTCTGTTAGCTGCTTTTCACTGGTCTGGTTGGATCAACGCGGTAAGAAGTGGAAGGGAGGTGTCATCCTGGGATGTTGCAGGACTATCTGTTGCGATGCTGTTTGCTCCTCACACACATTACTTCGTGGTAGTGCAGTTGTTTGTAATGGGTATGAGCGGATTCATCATGTTGCCCGCTTCTGAGTGGCTTCGCTATGCGTCAGTATGTGTTATCGGAGCGCTGTCCTTTTTTACCGAATGGACTGTTTTCAAAGTCCAAATGAGTACCGGCGATCTCGGTGGTTGGTTGGGAAAGCCAGGATCTGATTTTCTGATTAATTATTTCAAAGAGGTATTCAATGGGTTCATCTTGCTTCCGATTTTTCTATTGATCGTTTCTGCAATAGGCTCTCTAAGTGCGCTAAACAATGGACATTCCAGGCAATATTTCTTTTGCGGAACCGGATGGTTTTTGT
>JBJSZR010000318.1:0-1791 GCA_046090385.1 Bacteroidota bacterium | reverse complement strand
GTTGCATATCCGGCATCCATCCAATTTCAGGAAACCAAGAAAGAGTTCGAAGGTGACCTCACGCTGGTTGTATTTCCCTATGCAAAATCTTCCGGCCTTCCGCCTGAGACTTTTGGCCAACAGCTGGGAGACCAGCTTGTTTCGGCTTGTAAACTGATCAGCCGTTTCAATGTCGTCAAGGGATTTTTGAACCTGGTCATTGCAGATGCAGCATGGTCGGATTTCTTTCGTCAAATCACCGAGGAACCTGCTATTCTTTTTGAGGCCGCTAAAGTGTCAGACCCGGCACGCCTGATGGTCGAATATTCTTCACCAAATACAAATAAACCACTTCATCTGGGGCACATACGTAACAACCTGTTGGGTTACTCTGTAGCCGCATTGCTTAAGGCTGTTGGGCATGATGTGATAAAGGTCAACCTGGTCAATGATCGTGGCATTCATATCTGCAAGTCCATGTTGGCCTGGCAGAAGTTCGGAAATGGTGAAACTCCATCTTCTTCCGGACTTAAGGGCGATCACCTTGTGGGAAAGTATTATGTAATTTTTGATAAGAAATATAAAGAACAGGTCGAGGAGCTGATGGCTAACGGTACTTCCAAGGAGGATGCTGAGAAAAAAGCCCCCATGCAGTTGGAGATCCAGGATATGCTTCGTAAGTGGGAAGCAGGTGATCAGGAAGTAATCCGTCTTTGGAAAACCATGAATGGCTGGGTTTACGATGGGTTTGCCGTGACTTATAAAGACCTGGGAGTCGATTTCGATAAGATCTATTATGAGTCTCAGACCTACCTTTTAGGTAAGACCATCGTTGATGAGGGTTTGCAAAAAGGAGTCTTTTTCAAAAAGGACGACGGGTCAGTTTGGATCGATCTATCGGATGCAGGCCTTGATCAGAAGGTGGTGCTTCGGGCAGACGGAACTTCCGTTTATATCACACAGGATATAGGCACTGCTCAATTGCGCTTTGATGAATTCCAAGGCTTGTCAAAACTGATTTATGTGGTCGGTAACGAGCAGGATTACCATTTCAAGGTTTTGAGTGAGATTTTCAAAAAAATGGGCAGGAGTTGGGCCGGTGGGATTTATCATCTTTCCTACGGAATGGTCGATCTGCCTACCGGAAAAATGAAGTCACGAGAAGGTACAGTCGTGGATGCGGATGACCTTATCAACGAAATTGTCGATGCTGCTGAAATGGCCACCAAGGCCTTGGGTAAGCTTGATGACTTCGATAGTGAGGAATCAAAGCGACTTTATCACCACCTTGGACTTGGAGCATTGAAATATTTCATTTTAAAAGTCGATCCGAAGAAAAGGATGCTCTTCAATCCGGCTGAAAGCATCGACTTGAACGGTAATACCGGACCATTCATCCAATACACCTATGCCAGGATCAGGTCGGTGCTCCGTAAAGGGGGAGAGCTGAAGAGCACTGCATTGCTTGCGGCCAGTCACCCGATGTCAGCTGCTGAACGTAACGTCGTAAAACTGCTTTACACATATCCTGACGTCCTTCGTAAAGCAGCTGATTCATTATCGCCAGCCTTGATGGCCAATCATGTTTATGAGCTGGCAAAGGCCTTCAATCATTTCTATCATGACCACGTGATCGTAGATGACGCAGCACCTGCAGCCACTTCCTTCCGTTTGCGATTGTCAGAAGCGGTGGCTAGTGTAATCCGTGAGGGAACATCCTTGCTGGGAATTACAGTTCCCGAGCGAATGTGAGGATTTCAATTTATTTTAGTCTCGATATCAATGTCAATGAAAAACCCTCTATCCGGGCTT
>JBJSZR010000317.1:0-2038 GCA_046090385.1 Bacteroidota bacterium | reverse complement strand
AGTTGTTCCTGTACAATAATGATATACTGCGTAAAACGTGCCGGCAGGAGGATATTGGACTGGTAGTGGCGTTACTACTTCGGGAGTATTCACTCCATTCCAGACCGGCACGTTTTACGCAGTATATCATTATTGTACAGGAACAACTGGCTGTTGCACAACGGATACATTAATCATAACTGTCGATCCCCCTCTTGCAATCGATGCCGGAAACGATTTATCCGTTTGTTTGAATGCAGGTTCTATATCACTGACCGCTACCACACCTCCTGTCGGGGGCAGTTGGTACGGACTCGGTGTCACGGGTACTACTTTCGCCCCGCTTGCTACAGGCATAGGAACCTTCACCATCTATTACACTATTGGAACAGGCTCTTGTCGTGTAATAGATTCCATATTTGTTACTGTGAACCCATTGCCCGTTATCAGTGTTGTTGCTGATTCAGCAGATTTTTGTGAAGGCTATTCGACAGACCTGCGTGTCCTAGTCGGTTCGTCTCTTCCTCTTACATATATTTGGTCTTCTTCCAATACAACAGCAGGTATACCTACCCCTCCCAATCAGAATCCGATTACCGTATCTCCTACAGCTTTTGGATTATACAGTTATTCTGTGGTAGCTACAGACATCTTAGGGTGTACCAATTCGGCTACTACCGATATCAACGTAAGGGCCAATCCAACAGCTTCCGTAACCGTAGCTGGTGCAGATGGTTGTATTCCGCTTACTGTTACTTTTACCAGTACTTCTACAGGTGCACAATACTATAATTGGAATTTTGGTGATGGATCTTTCGGCACACAACCAGTAGTCAGTCACCAGTATAGTGATTCCGGTAGTTATGTGATCCAACTTATTGCTTTGAATGGTTTCGGTTGTTCGGATACTGCCATAACTCAAGTTTATGCTCGTCCTGTCCCAATCTGTGGATTCACTTATCAATTGAGTGATGTTTGTCTGCTGCCTGTAATCGCAAACTTCAACAATAATTCAATCGGCGCATTATCCTATTCCTGGGATTTCGATAATGGACTAATTTCTACGATGCCTAATCCAAGTATTGCTCTGTCAATGTTAGGCACGTACGATATTCAACTGATTGCTGAAAATCAATTCGGTTGTCGTGATACATCTTCCCAACAGATCTCCATCACCCCTCCGCCTGTCGCATCATTCACCCTTTCTCAGCTGGCAGGTTGTGAGCCTGTTGATATCGTATTCGATAATACCACGTTAAACGGCAGTACTTATTTCTGGCTTTTCGGTGACGGTAGTAGCTCTTCACAACAAACACCTACGCATACATATGCAACTTCCGGTACATACTCCGTCACGCTTATTGCGACAGCTACCAATGGATGTGTAAGTACAGCTACTTCCTCGAATGCATTGGTCGTATCTCCATCGCCTGTAGCGGATTTCAATTGGACTTTTGATACCATTCCTTCGTTTGCAGGAGGCTGCCAAATGGAAAATCTTTCAATGTATGCCCAGACTTATCAGTGGGATTTTGGTGATGGATCCACGTCGGTAGAAGAAGACCCTGATCACCGTTATGATTACCCAGGAGAATTCATAATAACACTGATTGCTGACAGAGGCAATGGTTGCCTTGATACCATCGAAAGACCGATCTTCATTGATTATTTCTTTGGGCTTTTCATCCCGAACGCATTCACCCCGCTCACCGGCGTTCCGGAGGTACGGATCTTCAAGCCTGCCGGAGTTGGAATCAAGGAATATCATATCTGGATTTTTAATAAATGGGGAAACATCATTTGGGAAAGTACAGAATTGGAAAATGGACGAACGAAGGAGGGATGGGATGGATATTATCAGGGCGAGCTTTGTCAACAAGACGCCTATGTTTGGAAAGTATGGGCTGTCTTTGAAAATGGTGTCATATGGCCTGGAAAGGACTATGGTGGCGGAAAAGTTCTGCGCACCGGAACAGCAAATCTGATCAGATGATGCGACGCATACCACTTCTCATTTTCCAAGACAGCCCATACTTTCCAAACATAGGCGTCTTGTTGA
>JBJSZR010000316.1:0-1871 GCA_046090385.1 Bacteroidota bacterium | reverse complement strand
CGGGAGACTTGATCGGACTTGCAGGCTCCACAGGACGAAGCGATGGGCCGCATCTTCATTTTGAGACAAGGTATCAGAGTTATTCATTCGATCCATTACTCATCTTGAACAAGGACAGCAGTCTTGCCCTTCTTGATACGGTTGTGGTGCTTGATAAGGACAAGATGTTGAATGATGGTCAGACTGGCAGGGGAACGGCAATCAATTACGTAAAAGACAATTTGTCTCAGCAGGGAAAGTACCATGTTGTCAAGAAAGGCGATACGCTTCATTCTATTGCAAAAAAGCACCGAACCACGGTGCAGTCATTGATGAAGCTGAACAAACTTAAAAACGCAAATCAGATCAGGATCGGACAGCAACTCCGCGTCAAATGAATTGAACTTCAAAACCACCCATCATAATCAATCATGAAAACATCGCCAGTCTTTAAAAGTAAGATCTTTTTTTTCGCATTCACATTCTCAGCCGTCGCATTCGGCTGCGGAAATGCTCCGAAGACCGAGGAACAATCAACCGCAGTAAAAGACACTGTTGCAGTAAAAGACACAGCGCCTGAAGTTGTGGTGAGACCGGTCCATCCTTACTTCAATTCGATCATGAACTATATTTCCGGCAAGCAGTCCGCTCCAATCACGTTTTCTCTCGACACCGCTTTTTTCAATAAGTACTGCGAAGAACTGGGTAAGAATATCGTCAAGATCAATGAAAACCGTCTTTCAAAGATCCAGTCCTGGTATATGAATGTGCTTAAGTCGAATTCGAGAAACGATACCCTGCCTGTTTTTTATCCCTTTTCCGGAGGAGATTTCCTGCACATGAATTGTCTCTATCCGAACTCGAGGGATTATGTGATGATGGCCATCGAGCCTGTCGGTTATTTTCCTGATCTCGATTCAATGGCGATCAAGGATAAGAACAGTCTGCTTACCGATGTCAATTATAACATGCGAGATGTCCTGAATAAGAGTTATTTCATTACTCATAACATGCATTCCGATCTGCGTTCCAAGAAACTTATCACCGGCATGATTCTTCCGATATTCTGGGGCCTAGGTGTCACCGATCACGAAATAATCGATGTGCTTGATGCCTCTTTTGACTCTGCAGGAGCTGTTGTAATCAAGCCTATTTCTGGCAAGAAGCATAACTTCACCAAAGGCGTGCAGATCGTTTTCCGCAAAAAAGGAGACACGCGTGAGAAAAGTATCACCTATTTCAAGGTGGATATTTCCGATGATGGATTCAAATCGGACGCTCCTATGACCAAGTACCTGGCTGCAAAAGCCCCCTACAACAGTTTCCTCAAGGCTGCTTCCTACCTGCCGCATTACGGCACGTTCAGCAGTATCAGGAATAACATTCTTGCCAAGACGCAGAATCATGTGCAAGATGATACCGGAATACCTTATCGGTATTTCACACCCGACTCGTTCACTGCAAGGGTTTTTGGGAAGTACACCACACCTGTCGCTGATTTCAGTGCCAACCTTTTTCAAAAAGACCTGGCAAGAGCTTACTCCGATTCTACGATTTATGGAGGAAGACTCGACTTTTCCATGGGATACCACTGGGCGAATTCGGAGCAGAATGAATTGGTATTCATGCGTAAATAAATGGCTGCATCAAAAAGCCTGATTTATTGGATGCTTGTTCTTCTTGCATTGCCTTTCGGATCGGTAGGCGGTACAGGAGTAGTTGCATCTGATTCCAAATTACTGTCAGGCATCCTGGACGAGGCGGCTGCCTCGCTTGGTACCAATCGGAATAAATGGGAAGCAGGCGGAAAACTCCGATTGATATTCGTCCAGATCGACCGGCAGAAAAACGCTGCTCCGGTTTTCACCTATCATACCGTCGGTATGGCTGGA
>JBJSZR010000315.1:0-21513 GCA_046090385.1 Bacteroidota bacterium | reverse complement strand
ACCCTCTATAACAAAGCAGGTGCATCATTGGCCACTACTACAGCGTCCACTACTGCATTCACCCCTTCAACTGTTGCTCAGTGGCGCAATGACACCGTGAACTTGTCCAACTATTCCAGCAACCCGAATGTGTTCGTTCGTTTCGAAGCTGCATCCAATTACGGAAACAACGCTTATATCGATAACGTACAAATCATTTCCAACGGTACTACCGGCATTGCTGATATCTCCAAGCAAATCCAGTTTGAAGTATATCCTAACCCTGCATCAGACCGTTCTGCGATTGATTTCGTTTTGGATAACAAAGAGAATGTTGTACTAGATGTGGTCAATAACCTCGGGGCCTCTGTTTACAGCCGTACCGAAGACAATCTCGGCGCAGGAGAATACACGTTTGAAATCCCGACAAACGGTCTTTCAAGTGGCATCTATAGCGTAATCGTTCGCACCAGCCAGGGTGCTTCTACCCGCAAACTGGTTATCAAGTAATCACAATTGATTCATACAGGCGGGAAGTCCGATCCGGGCTTCCCGCTTTTTACTATGAACTGCCTAACATGAAAATCAAGACTATTTTATTCATCGGATTGCTCCCGTTCACTTCGTTTGCTCAGAGTCTGCAACTAACGGCGCCTGTGGTCAACCTGGCCGGACCTGCAAACGCCATTCTCACCGGACATGCGCGAGTTGAGAACATCGGTGGAGGTTTGATCGATCTGACAGTCGTTCGTACTCAAAACGACACGACTCCCGGACACAATAGCTTTTATTGTTGGGGTGGTGCCTGCTTCCCCTCATCTACTTCACTTGCACCTTTCTCCTTGCCTTTGTTTCCAAGTGAATCGGATACAACGCTTGAAGCGAAAGTGGATCCGAGAGGTTTTTCCGGATCAAGCACTGTCAAGTATTGTTTCTATGATTCCGGCAATCCCTCGGATTCGGTTTGCGTGATCTACAACTACAACTTCGCACCGGTTGGTATCGACGAACTTGGAAAGAACATCGCACTATCAACTGCCGTTCCGAATCCCGCCGATCGTCTCACTTCCATAAGCTACTCGGGGGTAGGATTGGGTTCGAGAATGGTCATCACGAATCTGTTGGGTTCTACCATCCAGGAAATATCATTGAAAGACAGACAAGGCGCGATTGTACTTGCAACAGGAGAATTGCCAAACGGTATCTATATCTACACAGTATGGTCTGAAGGCAGACCTGTGGCATCCAAACGTCTTGTGGTCAGTCACAAATAAATTCACCACGATTCCTTCAAATAGCCGCCTCCGGGTGGCTTTTTTTGTTTGCTACCGGTGCTGTAAAGAACTGTTCGCTGCTACCGATTTTAGTACTTTTACGCTCCTTTCAATCGGAGAACATCATGTCTGAGAAGAAAATCAATCAGGAGGCACTCGATTATCATGCCCAAGGTCGTCCCGGCAAGATCGAAGTGATCCCCAGCAAGCCTTACAGTTCGCAACGTGACCTTTCACTGGCCTATTCGCCAGGCGTGGCTGAACCCTGCCTTCAAATAGCTGCTAATCCGGAGGATGTCTATAAATACACTGCCAAGGGAAACCTGGTGGCCGTGATATCCAATGGCACGGCAGTACTGGGACTGGGGAACATCGGTGCAGAGGCCTCAAAGCCGGTGATGGAGGGTAAAGGACTTCTCTTCAAGATCTTTGCTGATATCGATGTGTTCGACATCGAAGTGGATGCGACGGATGTCGATAAATTCGTAGAGACCGTAAAGGCCATAGCACCGACCTTCGGTGGAATCAACCTGGAGGACATCAAAGCTCCGGAGTGCTTCGAAATCGAAAAAAGGCTGAAGGAAGAGTTGAGGATTCCAATCATGCACGACGACCAGCATGGAACGGCGATCATCTCGGCTGCAGCATTGCTGAATGCATTGGAGTTGGCAAAGAAGAAAATCGAGTCCATCAAGATAGTGGTGAGCGGTGCAGGTGCTTCCGCCATCTCCTGCATAAAACTCTACCTGGCCCTTGGAGCACGCAAGGAAAACATCATGATGTTTGACAGTTCGGGAGTGATACATTCCGGAAGGACCGATCTGGATGATAATAAGAAGCAATTTGCGATCGACACCAAAGTCCGTACACTTGAAGATGCCATGAAGGGAGCCGACATGTTCCTTGGACTTTCAAAAGGAAACATCGTCAGTAAGGAGATGGTGAAATCGATGGCTAAAAATGCCATCGTATTCGCTCTTGCAAATCCGGATCCTGAGATTTCTTACAATGATGCACAGGATGCGCGTAAGGATGTGATTATCGCCACAGGTCGCAGTGATTATGCAAACCAAGTGAACAACGTACTGGGCTTCCCCTTCATCTTCAGAGGCGCTCTTGACGTTCGCGCTACGCAGATAAACGAAGCCATGAAGCTTGCAGCCGTTCGTGCAATCGCTGAACTGGCAAAGGAAGCTGTACCTGAAATCGTGAACCTCGCTTACAACCAGAAGAACATCACCTTCGGAAAGGATTACATCATCCCTAAACCGCTTGACCCGCGGCTCATCTCGACAGTTGCTCCCGCCGTGGCTCGTGCGGCCATGGAATCGGGTGTTGCTCAATCGCCCATCACCAATTGGAACGATTATGTCGAAAACCTGCAGAAACGGTTAGGACTCGACAACAAACTTATACGTGTCGTAACCAGTAAAGCGAAGCAGAATCCGCAAAGAATCGTATTCACGGAAGCGGACAACTACAAGATCCTGAAAGCCGCCCAAATTGTTCGTGACGAAGGCATCGCCCGTCCCATCCTTCTGGGAAATGAGGAACGTATCCGTAAACTGATCGCCGAGAACAGTCTCGACCTGGGAGACACCCCAATCATCGATCCGCGTATTAATGAGGAAAAACGAAATGCATTCGCAGATGTGTTTTTCAAAAAAAGGAAACGGCGCGGTTTCACCTTGTACGAGGCTCGAAAAATCATGAATGAACGGAACTATTATGGCGCCATGATGCTGGAGACCGGTGAGGCGGATGCGATGATTTCCGGACTCACCCGCAAATACAGTGATACGATCCGTCCTGCATTGCAGATCATCGGAACTCAGGATGACGTCAAAAAAGTAGCAGGCATGTACATCATGGTCACGAAGCGTGGCCCCTTGTTTTTCGCTGATACCACCATCAACGTGAATCCTACAGCGGAGGATCTTGCAGAAATCACTGTACTCACCGCCTGGGGCGTACAGCAGTTCAACATCAAACCGCGCATCGCGCTGTTATCGTATTCCAACTTCGGAGCACATAACGACCCCGCTGCAAAAAAAGTACGCGATGCGATTGCGATCCTTCACAAGCGTTATCCGGGCATGATGGTGGATGGTGAAATGCAGGCGAACTTCGCACTTAGTCCTTCTTTGCTCACTGATAATTTCCCTTTTTGCGAATATGCGGATCAGGGTGCCAATACACTTATTTTCCCGAATCTGGATTCCGGAAACATTGCTTACAAACTACTGCAGGAACTGGGTTCAGCGGAAGCCATCGGACCGGTTCTGTTAGGAATGAAGAAGCCGGTACACGTACTCCAACTTGGCAGCACAGTGCGTGAGATCGTGAACATGGTCACTATCGCGGTGGTGGATGCTCAATCCAGAAAAAGCGGAAAATAAAAGAACCCCCATAGCGTAACGAATGATCCATCATCTCAAAGGTCGACTGCTGGAAAAAAATCCCGCCTTCTGTATAGTCGAATGCGCAGGCGTAGGATATCTGGTGAACATATCACTCAACACCTATACCAATCTTGCTGACGATGAAAATGTCATCTTGCTGACGCATTTGCACATCAGTGAAGATGCACACACATTGTATGGTTTTTCGGATGAGGACGAACGCCGACTCTTTCGCTCACTGATCAGTGTTTCAGGTATCGGTTGTAGCACCGCACGCATGATGCTCTCCTCCATGCAACCCCAGGAAATCGAATCCTGTATAGCAGAAGAAGATGTCTCACGATTGAAGAAGGTGAAGGGTATCGGAGAAAAAACCGCTCAACGGATCATCCTCGAGTTGCGAGGAAAACTGGCCAAGGATAGCGTCAAATCCGGTAAGCAGACCGGTAATCATATCAAAGAGCAGGCAACCAACGCCCTTTTAACACTTGGATTTCAACGAAATGCGATTGAAACAGCTATAGAAAAGCTACTCCGACAAGACAGCGGAATGACGGTCGAGGAGCTGGTCAAGCAGTCCCTTAAATCCCTATGAAAAAACGCGGAAATCCCGCATAAATGAGTTAATTTAGGGCCTCATTCAAAAAAGGACCCTATTTGAGCTGATTTTTACCAATTAAGTACGAAACAGCACGTTATTGATCCCTTGAAGAGTTTAAAACATCATCTTCTTGGGGCGGGTGTGGTATTGTCGCTCGTGACCATGGTCTGGGCGTCGGACTCACCTGCCCGCTTCGTAGGGTATGGTCCTGACAGCGATTTTTCAGAATCAGCTGACACGGGAGAGGTATTGCCATACCCGTTCGAGGATCGTATTGCTGATCCGTATAATTCGCAAGTGCCGTCAAGTCCAATGTACATGTCGGATCCTTCTAACGTCAAATCGGATGTAGAGTACGATACCGACTTGAACCGTTACAATATCAACGAAAAGGTCGGCAACTTGTTTTATAGAAATCCATCCTACCTGTCTTTTGAGGAGTTCGTTGACCGAGAATACAAGAACAGCACACGCGACTATTGGCGCCAGCGTGCAGGTGAAGACGATAAGAACAATAAGAAAGTTTTTGCACCTAAAATCACCGTCAACAGCCAGATCTTCGATCGGATATTCGGTGGTAATACGATCGATATACGTCCGCAAGGATCGGCAGAACTTTTCTTCGCTCTGAATATTGCCAAAAACGAGAATCCTGCTTTGCCTGAACGCCAACGGAGGGTCACCACATTCGATTTCCGTGAGCAGATCCAGATGAACGTCATCGCCAATATCGGCGATAAGATGAAACTTACCACGAACTACAACACGCAGGCGACATTCGACTTCGAAAACCAGATGAAGATCGAGTACACGGGGTACGAAGACGATATCATCCGGAAGATTGATGCAGGTAATATCAACTTCCCGCTGAACAGTCAGCTTATCCAAGGATCACAAAGTCTGTTCGGTGTTAAAACCCAGCTGCAGTTCGGTAAACTTTCCGTTACTAGTGTGTATAGCCAGCAACGGGGCAAGTCACAGACCATCGAAGTGAAGGGCGGTGCACAAGCTGTCAACTTCACGATTACAGCCGACCAGTATGAAACCAACCGCCATTTCTTCCTGTCGCAGTTCTTCAAAGACAGCTACGACCGGACACTGAGCCAGTTGAACAGGATCAGCTCTCCATTCGTGGTCACACGTGCTGAAGTATGGGTCACTTCGCGCAGTTTCATCGCTTCACAGACACAGCAGAACAGGAACATCGTCGCTTTTGCTGACCTTGGTGAATACCTTCCTGATTCCAACCAGACGTTGATCGGTCGCCCTTCAGCTTTCCCTTACAACGTTCCCGAGCCCTCAGACTCATCGAATGACCTTTATGCGCAACTCGGGCCCGGCGCTCTTACCCAATTACGATCCATCAGTGCGGCATCCACCATTCTTGATCCGTTATGTAACTCGAACACGTTCTGCCGGACAAGGAATTTCGAAACCGTCGAGAATGCACGACTGCTTCAACCATCAGAATACACGCTTAATCCACAACTCGGATATATTTCCTTGAACACTGCATTGGAACCGAGTCAGGTGTTGGCTGTCGCCTTTGAATACACGTACAATGGCAAACTGCATCGCGTCGGTGAAATTTCCACTTATAACTCCAATGTGAACGGTACACAAGCGCTGTTCGTAAAACTTCTAAGAAGCACTTCTTACACTCCCAAGTTCTACACCTGGGACCTTATGATGCGTAACGTCTATTCTTTGGGAGGATATAATGTTTCCCCAAAGGATTTCAGGCTCGATGTCCTTTACCAGGATGACCGGATCGGCGGCAATATCAATTTCATTCCGGAAGGTTGTTCGACTGTTGAGGGGATCCAACTGATCCGGCTCTTCAACATGGACCAGTTGAATCCTAACCTGGATCCTCAGCCTGACGGTATATTCGACTTCGTGAACGGCATCACCATCAATGCACAAACCGGAAGGATCATTTTCCCTGTAAGAGAGCCTTTCGGAAGTTATCTGTATCGAAGTTCTGTGGAAATACCACCTTGGCCGACCAGTATGCATATGACGCCCTGTACGACTCGACAAAAACCGCGGCGCAACAGCAACCGGAGAAAAACAAATTCTCACTGCGCGGGACCTATCAGGCATCGTCAGGAAACGATATTCCTCTGAATGCCATCAATGTGCCAAGAGGATCCGTGACCGTCACCGCTGGCGGCGTGCCACTGAAAGAAAACGTGGACTTCACAGTCGATTATACACTTGGTCGTGTGAAGATCATCAATGACGGGATCCTGAAATCGAACACGCCGATCAAGGTTTCACTGGAAAGCCAACAGCTTTTCAACCTGCAAACGAAGACGATGTTCGGAAACCGATTCGAATATCAGTTCAACAAGGACTTCCAGCTTGGAGCTACGATGTTGCATCTTAACGAAAGGCCATTGACACAGAAGGTGAACATAGGCGACGAACCCATTTCCAACTGGATGCTTGGCGTTGACGGAACTTATCGCACCGACTCAAGGTTTTTGACAAAAATGCTGGACAAGCTTCCTTTCTACAACACGAAAGAGGTCTCGACCATTACAGTCAGCGGTGAAGCGGCAAAGATGATTCCGGGTTACAACAGAGCCATCGGTAAAGGAGGTAATGCATACATCGACGATTTCGAAGGCGCAATAACACCGCTCGACTTGAGGAATCCTGGCAGCTGGTTCCTTGCGAGCACACCGCTTGGTCAGACAGATCCGGGAATGTTTCCCGAAAGCGATTATAACGACAGTATCATCAACGGATTCAACCGTGCAAGGACCGCATGGTACTATGTGGATCCATTGTTCCAGCGTGACCAGAGCGGTCTTACACCGCCGGATGTTGACGCGAACGACCAAAGTAACAATTACGTGCGTGAGATACCACAGGCTGAAGTATTCCCAAACCGTTCACAGATCGGTGGCCCGCAAGTGATCACTTGCATGAACCTGGCCTATTATCCCAATGAACGCGGACATTACAATTACGATGTAGCAGGCGCACCGGGTATCTCTGCGGGCATAAATGCAGACGGAACGTTGCGCGATCCGGGATCACGCTGGGGCGGAATAATGCGTAGGATAGAGACAACGGACTTCGAAGCGAGCAACATCGAGTTCATCCAGTTCTGGATGATGGATCCTTTTGCAGGTGATTCACCGAATGATGGCAGTGGTGGCGAACTTTATTTCAACCTGGGAAATCTTTCAGAGGATATCTTGCGAGATGGTTACAAAAGTTTTGAAAACGGCTTGCCTGCTCCAACGAACAACAGTACCACCGGAACTTCAAATTGGGGTCTTTATCCTAACATCCAGTCGATCGTAAATGCGTTCGACAATGATCCTGCCAGCAGGAGTTCGCAAGACATCGGTCTGGACGGACTTAACGATTTTTCAGAGAGGACTTTTTTCCAAAACAAATATCTGAATAGGATTTCAACGCTCTATGGCACCGGCTCAACGGCTTATCAGAGTGCAGAATCAGATCCTTCGAGTGACAACTACGTCTACTTCCTCAACCCCGATTACAGTGACACCAACGCCAGTCCGCTCTCACGCTACAAGCGATGGAACGGACATGAAGGCAACTCGCCGGCAAACGGAACCATAGACGGCCTTCAATCCACTGCCACAACCTTGCCCGACATGGAGGACATCAACCGTGACAATAATATGGAGGTGGGTGAAAACTACTGGCAGTACAAGGTGAGTCTAAGACCTTCCGGCATGGTGGTAGGACAGAATTACATCGCGGATGTCATCGAGTCGCCTGTACGTTATGCCAACAATACAACAGGTTCCATCAAGTGGTACCAGTTCAAGATTCCCATCAGACAGCCGGATAAAACGGTAGGTGAAGTGGACCTTCAAAACATACGCTTCATCCGTATGTTCATGAAAGATTTCCAACGGCCTGTGATACTCAGGTTCGCACGATTGGAATTGTTACGTGGCGACTGGAGGACCTATCTCTATTCACTATTGAGTCCGGGAGAGTACAGCCCAACACCGGAGGTTCCCGGAGAGACCGAATTCGATATTTCTGCAGTGAGTATCGAGGAGAACGGTGCACGTGATCCGATTCCCTATGTGGTTCCTCCGGGAATCGTACGTGAGCGCGATATCACGACTACCCAGGTGGCCAACCTGAATGAAGCTTCGTTGTCGATGCGCGTATGCAAACTCGACGACGGTGATGCGAGAGCGGCTTACAGAAATACACAACTTGACATGCGGGCGTACAAAAAGATGCAAATGTTCGCACACGCGGAGTCACGTGGACCGGTCGATAATCTTCAGAACGGCCAACTTCATCTGTTCGTAAGGATAGGTACCGATTTGAGTCAGAACTATTACGAATACGATCTTCCTTTGACTGTGACTCCCTGGAACACCTCCGCTACCGATCTGATATGGCCGGAGTCCAACAACATCGAACTCGATCTGGAGAAACTGGTGGAAGTGAAGTTGAAACGTAATAATGCGCAACTCACGAATCCCAATATTTCATTGCTCACGCCGTACACCATCACAGACGGGGACCGTACCATTACTGTAAAAGGATCGCCTAATCTTTCAAATGTTCGGTCGATCCTGATCGGTGTCCGGAATCCGAAAGATGCTGATGGAAATGGAGAAAAACTCTGTGCTGAAGTCTGGGTGAATGAACTGCGTATGACGGATTTCGACCAGCAGGGTGGCTGGGCCTCGACTGCGCGTGTCACTGCCAAGCTGGCCGATCTTGGAAACATGTCATTGGTGGGTAACCAGAATACCGCCGGATGGAGAAGTATAGAAAAGAAGTTAAGCGACCAGGATCGTTTCAACCGGCTGTCGTACGACTTCTCGACAAATGTCGAACTGGGTAAATTCCTTCCTGATAAATCCGGTGTGAAAGTGCCGATGTATTTCTCCTACGGAGAATCTTTCGTGAATCCTGAATTCAATCCGTTGGATCCGGATGTTCCGATGACTCAGGCACTCGATGCGACTCCGAACAATGAAGTACGTGATTCCATCGAACAGCAGATCCAGGACTATACACAACGGAAGAGCATCAACTTCACGAACGTTCGTAAAACAAAAACAGGACAAAATGCAAAATCAAGGATCTATGATATCGAGAACCTGAATTTCACCTATATCTACAACGAGCTGTACAAACGAAATTATAATGTATCGTATGGACTCGCCAAGAACACCCAGGGAGCCATCGCTTATAACTTCAACAGGACAGGAAAACCGATTCAACCATTTGAGAAATCGAAGAGTAAAATCCTTGGATCCACGTGGCTGCGTTTCATAAAGGATTTCAATTTCAATCCGATGCCGTCAGCACTCAATGCACGAATCGCACTCGACAGGACGTATGCAGAAACACAACTTCGGAACAATACAGGGGCGCCTTTCCTGGTAGAGCCTACTTTCATCAAGACATTCAACATGAACAGGACCTATGGAATGAATTGGGACCTGACGAAAGCATTGAAGCTGGATTTCAATTCCAGTGCGATGGCCATCATCGACGAACCTGCCGGAAGAATCGATACGGAGCAGGAACGTGATTCCATCAAAACAAACATCAAGCGGTTAGGAAGGTTGAATAATTATCGGCACACCTGGAATCTCACCTATAACCTGCCATTCAGTAAGATTCCGTTAACCGATTGGATCAGCGCGAATGTGCGCTACGGTGCGGATTTCGGCTGGGTATCGTCGGGGCTTGTGCGTGACTCAGCGAGTGGAGGAATCGCTCTCAACCCATTTGCCAATACCATTTCCAATTCCCAGACCATTCAGTTGAATGGCAACTTCACGTTCACCAATCTTTACAACAAGATTCCTTTGCTCAAGAGGATCAATTCTCAAAGCGCAAAATCCGGTACTTCAAAAACCAATACTGTAAAAGCGAAAGGCGCCGCAGGTGACAGTTTGAAGACCGGAAAGGATAAGAAGCCAGAGAGCGAAATAAATCCGTTCGTGCGTGGTATCGGTAACTTCATCATGATGGTGAAGACCGGATCTATCACCTATAGCGAGACAAATGGAACCTCACTTCCAGGTTTCAGACCTCGTCCTGATTTCATGGGTCAGGATTGGAACTATCCCGGAAGTTCCGGACCTGCTCCGAACCTGGGCTTCGTAGTGGGTAGTCAGGCCGATATACGTCCGTTAGCGGTACGGAATCAGTGGCTGACCACGGATACTGCGCTCAACTCCTTTTACTCGACCAATCACCAAGAGAATCTTTCTGCCCGACTGACTGTGGAACCGATAAAGGCTTTCAAGGTAGAGCTCTCTGCCAACCGCACCTACTCGATCACACAGAGTTCCTTCTTCAGGGCAAATGCCAACGGTGCCTACAATACCTATAGCCCGACCCAATCGGGTAATTTCACTATTTCCTATTTGACGTGGAGCACGCAGTTTGTGAAGGACGATAAAACTTATTCGAACCAGAACTGGGTGAACTTCCTGGCTTACCGTAGTGAAGCCTCACAGTTGCTGGCCGATAAAAATCCGAACTATGTCGCAGGAAACGACACCATTCCTGGATTCAGGAACGGTTACGGACCCTCTCAGCCGGAGGTGCTTACTACCGCATTCCTTTCGGCCTATTCGGGTAAGACACCTTCAGAACAATTCACCAACAGGTTCCCATCTATTCCCAAACCTAACTGGCGAATCACTTACGACGGACTCTCCCGAGTGCCGTTGTTTCAAAAAGTGCTGCAATCGTTCAATCTGACACACGGTTACCGCTCCGTTTATTCTGTCAACTCATTCACACAAAATCTCCTGTATGAACAGAGTAACGACTTCCCCTCGAACAGGGATACGACAGGGAACTTCATTCCGCAATACGATTTCCAGCAGATCACCATTTCCGAACAACTTTCCCCTCTCATAGGAGTGGATATGACTTGGAAAAACAGTCTTCAGACCCGCATCGAAATCCGAAGAGACCGCACGCTGACGCTCGCATACTCCAACATCCAGGTAACCGAAGTACGAGGTGTGGAATATGTGATCGGCATAGGTTATAAATTCAAAAAGGTGAAGTTCCCGATACGTATGGGCAACAAACCCATCAAGAGCGATTTGAGCGTGAGAGCCGACATCAACATGAGGAATAACACCACCATCCTTCGCAGAGCCATTGAAGGAACCAATCAACCCAGTGCAGGAAGCCGCACACTCGGTGTCAAATTCTCAGCGGATTACCCGATCAATGAGCGATTCAATATCCGTGCATTCTACGATTTCAATTCGAACAATCCGTTTGTCTCTTCGAGCTACCCGACCTCTAATACCAACGCAGGTTTGAGTGTACGATTCACCCTGGCTCAGTAAACCAAAGGAACCCATCTTGAACTGTATTTCAGGGTTTTTATGTAAGTTCGCCCTATGAATTTCCCGGAAAACCTCAAGTACACCAAAGACCATGAATGGATCAGTGTGAACGGATCCATTGCAACCATCGGCATCACTGATTTCGCACAAGGCGAGCTCGGGGATATCGTTTACGTAGACATCACCAGCGTGGGCGACACCCTCCAACAAGAGGCCGTGTTCGGCACTGTTGAAGCGGTAAAAACCGTTTCGGATCTTTTCATGCCTGTTTCAGGAAAGGTGCTTGAAGTCAATCCTGGTCTTGAATCCAATCCGGAATCAGTAAACAAGGATCCTTATGGAAACGGCTGGATGATACGGGTAGAAATGTCAGATCTTTCGCAGGCTGACACCTTGTTATCGTCTGCTGACTACAAGAGCCTGGTCGGCGCAGCCTGAATTACATGCCAGGAAAACGTTTCTACCGCTCCATTGCATGGGCGGTGATCGTGCTTGTTCTTTGTATCATTCCAGGAAGAAATATTCCGGAACCTGACTTTTTGCGATGGTTGAAAGCAGATAAATTGGCGCATATTTTTCTTTTCGGTACGCTTTCATTCCTACTCTTGCTTGACGCTTCTGAAAAGAACGGTAGACGTCCGACACTCCTGCTCCTCACTATCGCTGTCGCCTATGGAGGACTCATAGAAGCCATACAAAGCCTGCCAGTCGTTCAGCGTGATGCCGACGTCAGAGATGCCGTGGCGAACGCAATCGGAGCTTTGATAGGCTGGCGTCTTTTTCTAAGATTCAAAAGGGCAAATTGATTAATGACATAACTTTATGCTTTACGTCTTGTTGATTCCTGCATGAACCGCAAAAAGAAAATCGTCGTAGCAGTCACTGGTGCCAGCGGAGCGGTTTATGCCAGCGTTCTGTTTGAAAAGCTTGCCCGTCTCTCCGGTCAGATCGATCATATAGGCGTGGTAATGACCAAAAACGCTCGGGATGTATGGGAATATGAACTTGGCAATAAGGACCACGAGAATCTTCCATACAGCACCTACGACCGACAGGATTTCTTCGCACCCTTTGCGTCTGGATCGGCACGTTATGATACGATGATCGTTTGCCCGTGTTCCATGGGCACTTTAGCGAGAGTGGCATCCGGAGTGTCCGATGACCTGATAACACGGGCGGCTGATGTAATGCTAAAGGAAAGACGAAAGCTCATCATGGTCATACGTGATACTCCCTACAGCCTTTTGCACATCAACAATATGAAAACAGTGACTGAAGCAGGAGCCCTCATTTGTCCTGCCAGTCCATCCTTTTACTCAAAGCCGACCGATTTCCGCCAACTTGCCGCAACCGTTATCGACCGGGTGATCGATCTTGCAGGGCTTGAACAGGAATCTTTCAGGTGGTCGGAATGAACAGTTGAAAGCCTTTGCAGTTGTGGTCTTCGACTTTTTTCAACTGAAATTTCGCAGTAAATCTTACGTTTCGTATTCAACGTGACATCAAGCTCTTGACAGCGCATGCATCCGGGTATATTTTGCCTGTGATCATCAATTCAACAATCATGTTCGAATACACAAAGCAGATACTCACCAAGGTGAGTTTTGACAAAGCACTCTTCCGTAAAGAACTTTCAAAAGCATTGCGCCTCCTGGGTAAAGAGGAAACCATGATGCTGCAGGTTTGGTGCGCCGCTACCTTCGTCGCCTATACCGATACGGTAATGGAAGTTTTCAAGAATTGTTCTTCCTGAAAGAAAGATTCCGGCGCATCCCTTCGAAGCCCGTCCGCTTAAGCGGTGAATCCTTGAAGTACTCAAGAAAGACAACACTGTCCATCTCATCCCATTCAATTTCACTCCATTCTCCGATAGGTTCACGCGGCGAGAATCGTGGCTCTGCATGGGGCTTTGAAAAGCGGTTCCACGGACAGACTTCCTGGCAAACATCACATCCGAACACCCAGTCGCCGAATTTTCCTTTTTGTGATGCGGGAATCTCCTCCTTGAGTTCGATGGTAAAATCAGAAATGCACTTGCTTCCGTCCACCACCCGGGGTTGTATGATCGCCTCGGTGGGACAGGCATCGATGCATCGGGTGCAGGTACCGCAAAAATCCTCCGCTTTCCCGTCGGGTTTCAATTCCAAATCGATGATCAACTCACCGATGAAAAAATAACTTCCTGCAGTACGGTTGAGCAGATTTCCGTTCTTACCCATCCACCCGGATCCGCTCCGGACGGCCCAGGCTTTTTCAAGGACAGGTGCTGAATCAACGAATACACGGCCGGATATCTGTCCGAACATTTCACGCATTTGATTCAGAAGTTCGTGCATTTTGTCTTTGACAACGAAATGATACTCCTCACCGTATGCGTATCGCGAAACCTTGGGCCTGCCGTCGATGCAAAGGTTTTTTCCAGGGAAATAATTATAAAGCAATGAAACCACTGAGCGGGCACCAGGTACCAGTAACCGGGGATCGAGACGCTCATCGAAATAGCGCTCCATGTATGCCATTTTACCATGGCGATTACCCAGCAACCATTGCTCAAGAAGTGGAGCCTCTTCCTCCAAAAAACCTGCCTGAGAAAAAGTGCACGACAAGAAACCGAGTCGCATGGCCTCTTCGCGTATCATTTCAGACCGGCGCTCGGGCGAATACTGCATAACTTTAAAGATATCGAATTAGACCTTGTGCGGACTCAACCGAAAAGAGTGCCAGTCTCACCTGGGAATTGCCTTCCGAGGTGCTTATAGGCGAATTCGGTCACTTCCCTGCCGCGAGGCGTCCGCTTAAGGTATCCTTCCTGAATAAGGAAAGGCTCGTAAACCTCTTCGATGGTGCCTGACTCCTCGCCAACTGCCGTTGCGATGGTATTAAGTCCTACCGGACCGCCTTTGAACTTTTCGATGATGGTGGAAAGAATGCGGTTATCCATTTCATCGAGGCCGTTCCTGTCTACATTCAATGCACCCAAACCGTGCTGTGCTATCGCAAGGTCGATGGTGCCGTTTCCTTTGATCTGCGCGAAATCACGGACACGTCTGAGCAATGCGTTGGCGATTCTGGGAGTGCCACGACTACGACGGGCTATTTCCAATGCCGCCTCCTCCTGGATTTCGACATTGAGTATACCGGCTGCGCGGTGAAGAATGCGCTTGAGCATGGATGCATCGTAATATTCCAGCCGGGAATTGATGCCAAACCGTGCACGTAACGGAGCAGTAAGCAATCCCGAACGGGTAGTGGCGCCTATAAGCGTGAACGGATGCAATTTTATCTGTACCGAGCGTGCGTTAGGTCCGGTTTCTACAAGAATATCTATCCGGAAATCTTCCATAGCCGAGTACAGGTACTCTTCAACTACCGGGCTCAAACGGTGAATCTCATCGATGAACAAGACATCGTTGGGTTCAAGATTTGTCAAGAGTCCGGCTAGATCACCTGGTTTATCAAGTACCGGTCCGCTGGTGGTTCGGATGTTTACCCCAAGCTCGTTGGCAACAATGTAAGCCAGGGTAGTCTTACCCAGTCCCGGAGGACCATGCAGAAGCACATGATCCAATGATTCATCGCGAAGACGGGCTGCCTCGACGAAGACTCTTAGATTATCCAAGACAGCCGACTGGCCGGCAAAATCTTCGAAGGCTTGCGGGCGAAGCGCTTTCTCGACTTCACGTTCCGTGTTCGAAAAAGCTTCTCCGGTGGGATCGAGATTGGGATTGGACATGATGTTAAAAGTAAACAGTAGGGGGATTCAATCCTCTTTGGATGATCCATTTTCATCCACAGCCTTCCGCTTCAGAAATTTGATTCCATCAGGAAAAACCTCCCTGTAAGCCTCATCCAAGAAAAGCTTGATTCCTGCGTTGATTGTAAAGGAATCAAAATCCTCTTTTACTTCTTTTGAAGAGTAGAGTGTGGTACGGTAACCGCCCCCAACCGCTACTCCAAGCCATTTCAAGATGGAGTATTGAGCAGTAACGGCAGGTTGATAAAAAACGATACCGACGTCAGCTGTCTCCAGTTGCCGACCGTCACCCAGATTGCTGTTGTATTTATAGTGTGCACCGCCGACGCCTAATTCCACTGGTATGACTGAAAATTGCCAAGGATACTTGGAATAAAAAATATATTCAGCCGTGACTGAGAAAAAGCGTGCATTCAATTTACCATTGGTCACTACTTCACTGCCATCTTCCTGCACCTTGATTTGGGAGACGACCGCCTGGGGGTCGAGCGAGTAGAATCCCAATCCGAACTTCATACGTTTGTTGTAATTGACACCCATTCTGAAACCGAAAAAATTAACAAACCTGTCTGCAAGAAATGATTTGAAGGAGGTGATATTGAAAAAGTACTTCGGACGCTGATGCAAGCTGTAATTTAACGTGTCTATCCATGAACGATCCTTCAGGAACGGATCGCTTGCACTGGCTTCGTATGAAAAACAGATTGAAAGCAGGCCCGCAAGAGCATATTTACGTAAATCCGCCAGCGGTGATGACATCTGTTGAACCTACTTATCGCTTTTCAACGGCTTCCATGACAACCAATTGCTTGCCGACTAACTCCCGGCCGTTCAGCTCTTCGATCGCTTTCATGGCTTCTTCTTTTTTCGAATATTCCACAAAACCGAAACCACGCGACTCCCACGTGATCCGGTCGTAAACGATCTTTGTACTCAATACATCACCGTATTGACGGAAGATGGATTCCAAGAGGGCTTCGTTGACCTCACCTGCGATATTTTTGACAAATAGCTTCATGACTATTCCAGATAAATGACATCAAAAGTACCCGAACTGATATTGCTGGAGGCGCTCAAAAGCGGGTCTTTCACTACAGCATTGAATCGACCCTTTACCCTGTTGGAAACCAGATCGTGACTTGTGATTACGAGCTCGCCGGGCTGATCATCAGAAGAAAAACTCATAAGCCCCAATGGATCGATATAAATAATCGAATTGACATCGGTTCCTATCGTGTAAGTGCCGGGCTCTATACTGTCCAGAAACAATGTCAATATCCTGCCATCCATGGATGTGCCATTGATATAAAGTTCCGTTCCATAATCGGCTATACAGGCAGAATCGGAGCAGAATTGTGATCCTGAAACAGTTGCAGACAATTTGTTCGGTAGGAATGTGTTGCAACCGGTCGAAGGCGTGTCTCCAAGGTCGTTTTCATTTTTTTCACATGAAAAAAGGGAAACAGAAACCGCAATCAGAACGGAAAAGCCGGAAACACGAAAGGAGGGACTTGAGTTCTTCATGGTCTGCAAAGATACCCGTTTGATTCACTTAAACTATCTTGGGGAGCAATCTGCATAAACCATGAAAAGAATCGAATCCTTTGCCGAATACGAGGAGACCTATCGCAAAAGCGTAGAGAAACCTGAAGAATTCTGGTCAGAAATCGCATCCGATTTCCAGTGGAGAGAAAGGTGGAACAATGTTCTTGAATGGAATTTCAAGGGCCCTGATATGAAATGGTTTGCTGGTGGAAAGCTGAATATCACCGAAAACTGCCTTGACAGGCATCTGGAAAAACATGGTGACCGCGTCGCGTTCATATGGGAGCCTAATGATCCATCGGCTGAAAGCCGTACCATCACTTACCGTCAGCTGCATCGGGATGTCTGCAAATTCGCCAATGTATTGAAGAACAATGGCGGTAAAAAAGGCGACCGTATTTGCATTTACATGCCCATGATTCCCGAGGCGGTAATTGCCATGCTGGCATGCGCCCGTATCGGTGCAATACACTCTGTGGTCTTTGCTGGATTCTCTGCACAGTCTTTGAGCGACCGTATTCAGGATGCCGACTGCAACATGGTGATCACTTCTGATGGTGCATGGCGTGGAAACAAATGCATTCCTATCAAGGAGGTCGTAGATCAGGCTCTGGAAGTCTGTCCATCGGTAGTGAGAACCATAGTCTATCAAAGGACTTCACAAGAAGTTCGTATGATGGAATCAAGGGACCGATGGTGGCACGATGAGATGGGAAAAGCCGGCGATGAATGTCCCGCTGAAACAATGGATTCAGAAGATCATCTCTTCATCCTCTATACAAGCGGCTCAACAGGAAAGCCGAAGGGTGTGGTTCACTCGTGTGGAGGTTATATGGTTTACACCGCCTACTCATTCCAACAAGTGTTTCAATACAAGACCGGCGAAAGATACTGGTGCACTGCTGATATCGGTTGGATTACCGGGCACTCCTATATCGTTTACGGTCCTTTGCTGTCCAATGCCACATCGGTGCTCTTCGAGGGCATTCCAACCTGGCCTGATGCAGGCCGATTCTGGGAAGTAATTGATAAGTATGAGGTGAGTGTTTTCTACACGGCACCAACCGCAATACGTTCTCTGCAGGCCGCAGGAACGGATTTCGTAAAACCCTATTCACTGAAATCGCTAAGGGTATTGGGATCAGTCGGCGAGCCGATCAATGAGGAAGCATGGCATTGGTACCACCAGGAAATAGGCAAAGGCAATTGTCCGATTGTGGACACGTGGTGGCAGACTGAAACCGGTGGCATACTCATTTCACCCTTGGCAGGTATCACACCTTTGAAACCGGGCTATGCGACTTTACCGCTGCCGGGTGTACAACCTGTGCTTGTAAATGCGGAGGGAAAAATCATGGAAGGAAATGGAGTAGAAGGAAATCTTTGCATACGGTTCCCATGGCCATCGATTCTAAGAACAACCTATGGTGACCATGAACGGTGCCGCCAGAATTATTTCGCCACCTATCCGGATCTCTACTTCACCGGCGACGGATGCAGACGGGATGAGGACGGACGTTATCGGATCACAGGCAGGGTTGACGATGTGATGAACGTATCAGGACACCGTATCGGAACGGCTGAAGTGGAAGACGCCATCAATCAGCACCCCAATGTGGTTGAATCTGCTGTTGTCGGCTATCCGCATACTATCAAAGGACAAGGTATTTATGCTTATGTAATCTGCTCAAAGGAACACGATGATATCACCATGTTGCGTGAAGAAATAAAAGCAGTCGTAAGCAGGATCATCGGACCGATTGCCCGACCTGACAAAATACAGGTAGTTCGGGGCCTTCCAAAAACCCGATCGGGTAAGATCATGCGTCGGATCCTGCGTAAGGTGGCCGAAGGAGATCACGGTAATCTGGGGGATACGACCACCCTGCTCGACCCAAGCGTTGTGGACGATATCCGTTCTGGAGCATTTCGGGACTGATTCCCGGGCAATTAGTATCTTCGATGAGGCTTTTTTCACCGTGAACGATTCATTAGTCATCATCCCGACGTACAACGAAAAGGAGAACGTCGAAAAGATGGTGCGTAAAGTGTTCTCACTTTCGCATCCGTTTCACTTATTGATCATCGATGACGGATCTCCAGATGGAACTGCGGATATCGTAAAGCGATTACAAACCGAATTCAAGGACAGACTTTTCATTGAAGAAAGAAATGGGAAACTAGGACTCGGCACGGCTTATATCCATGGCTTCAATTGGGCGCTTGAACGGGAATATGAGTATGTCTTCGAGATGGACTGTGACTTTTCCCATAATCCTGAAGACCTGTTGTTGCTAAGAAATGCATGTGTGGAAGGTGCCGACGTAGCAATCGGATCCAGGTATATAAAGGGAGCGAATGTGGTGAATTGGCCCTTGGGCAGGATAGTAATGTCATATTATGCTTCTGTTTATGTTCGAATCGTCACTGGCATCCGTGTGATGGACACCACAGCAGGATTCATCTGCTACAGAATCAAAGTACTTGAAACAATTCCGCTCGACCGCATCCGCTTCATCGGCTACGCATTCCAGATCGAAATGAAATTCACTGCCTGGAAATACGGATTCCGACTGGTCGAAGTGCCGATCATTTTCACCGACCGTACCGAAGGCACGAGCAAGATGAGCAGTGGCATCTTCAAAGAAGCGATTCTAGGTGTACTGCAAATGCGCTGGCAAAGCTTTTTTCGGAAATACCGTAAGTGAACATGTCGTATACACTTATCAAGCATGCACGAATAGTCAATGAGGACCGCATCTTCGAAGGAGACGTGCTTATCAGAGGCGAAAGGATAGAAAAAATCGGCAGCTCCATATCGCATCAGCACGCAAAAGAAGTCGATGCTGGTGGAAAATACCTGTTGCCCGGATTTATCGATGACCAGGTACATTTCCGGGAACCTGGCCTTACTCATAAAGCTGAAATCCGTACCGAAGCAAGAGCTGCAGTAGCGGGCGGTATCACCAGTTTCATGGAAATGCCTAATACCATACCGAACACCCTCACGCAAGAGTTGCTAGAAGAAAAATATACCATCGCTTCAAAGTGCTCATTGGCGAATTATTCGTTCTTCATGGGAACTTCAAATGACAATTACGATGAATTGATGCGTACTGATCCCAGACGAGTTTGCGGTATTAAGATTTTCATGGGGGCCTCCACAGGCAATATGCTGGTAGATTCGCCTGGTGTGCTGGAAAAGGTTTTTGCGAATGCCCAACTTTTAGTCGCCACCCATTGCGAGCATGAACCTACGGTACGTAGAAACACTACGGCCGCCCAGGAAAAATACGGTGCCTCAGCTACAACTGCGATACATCCAGTCATCCGCGATGAGGATGCATGCTACCTATCCTCCTCCTTTGCCGTAGGACTTGCTAAAAAACACGGCACCCGGTTGCATGTGCTTCATATCAGTACTGCTAAAGAGATTTCGCTTTTTGACGATCCACGTCCGATCAGAGAAAAGAAATTGACGGCTGAAGCCTGCGTCCACCATCTCTGGTTTACCGATAGTGATTATACCACGAAAGGAAATCTTATAAAATGGAATCCTGCGATAAAGTCCATCACCGACCGTGAGGCGATCCGACAAGCGGTTATCGACGGAGTGATTGATGTGCTTGCAACCGATCATGCTCCACATACGTTACAGGAAAAGTCATCACATTATTTTGAAGCGCCATCAGGCGGACCATTGGTTCAGCATGCACTACCTGCCTTGTTTGAACTTGTACAACAAGGGATTTTCACTCCGGAACTCATCGTCCGCAGATACTGCCATGCAGTCGCTGACTGCTTCCATGTCCTTGAACGGGGCTACCTCCGTGAAGGCTATCATGCCGATCTTGTCCTGGTTGACACTGATGATCCTTGGACAGTGGATAAATCGAACATCCTATACAAATGCGGTTGGAGTCCTTTCGAAGGAACCACGTTCCATTCCCGAGTGACCCACACCTGGGTGAATGGTAATTTGGTATATGAAAATGGAAGATTCTATGAAACAGAAACCGGTAAAAGAATGCTATTCGAACGATGAAATCCTCCACATTTTTGATTTCACTAACCGTATTGGTTGCCTGCAGCGGAGATGAACATCCGATTCCTGCGGATTCCGTTCCGGTGAACCAACTTATTCCGCTTCTTGCAGATATCCATCTGGCGAATGCGCAAAGCGATGCCATGCGTTCAAACGACGATTCGGGATCAACACGAAATGATTCCCTTTCATGTATAAAAAACGGCATTGACCAAAAGCGTTACGAGACCACGATTGCCTGGTACAAAGAGCACCCGGAAGAGCTTTCGAAAGTCTATGAAGAAGTGATCAATGAGTTGAGTCGCAGGCAAAGCGAAACTACTGGAACTTCAGCGCATTGAAGATTTTGAATAGGTTTTCAGAAAAACCTCAGCCCAATGAGCGACTGATTTTTCCACAGAAATGAATTCCATTCCGGTAGCTTGTTTGACCTTTGAATTTGAATAACTCCACCTGTGGGTGGAGGTGTGCGCCATTTCGCGGGTCAGTAGCGGTTTATTTCCTGGAAGTTTAGCGCGCAACCAATCGATGCGCCAGGCAAGTTCGGCGATCGAACGGGTGATC
>JBJSZR010000314.1:0-3557 GCA_046090385.1 Bacteroidota bacterium | reverse complement strand
GTAAATATATTATTAGACTATGGATGAAACTATAACAAATCAAATCAAATATTCAACACCAGTCAACATGAGAAACAATTACACGCCGAAAGTGAAAATTGCTTTGTGGATTTTGACGATCGGATTCGTCTTTTCCATTGGTCAATCGCAGGCCGCTCCATTCGTAAGTATGACCACCGATCAGTGCGCTGCAGGTGCGAATTGGATCGAATTCCGACACGTGATCACCAATACCAGTACAGCTGGTGAAACATTGTACATACAGGCTCCCGGAACCTGGCGTATGAATCATGGCGCAGCTATAATTCCGGCTGGAACTAACACTTTTACGTTGACATATATAGCCAATTCCGCTGATCCGATACTGGCACCTCTCTTTGCAACGCTTGGAACCACTTACAATACTTCCTACACGGCATCCAGTCGGCTGATGCAGGCTACCTATTCCACATCTGTATTAGGGAATTCTGCCTCTGCTCAAAATGCACCGCTGTTGCCCGGCCAGACAATCAGTGCTGGTAAATTCCGCCTGACAATCACCAATACCAACTTTGTTTCAGGTGCTGCAACCGGATTTACCTGGGTCACGACGTCTGGTATAGTTGCATATATCAATACGGCATTGACACCAACTGCAATGAACACAACGACTAACCGTACGTTGGGTACCCTTTGTCAATCCACTATTCCTTCTGCTTGTAGTGTTTCCGCCACCACATCGGCAGTAGCGACATCTTGTCAAGGAGTAAATGACGGTTCAGCCTCCGTAACCGCTACCGGATCATCTCCCTTCACATATTTATGGAGCAATGGCGCTACAAGTCAGTCAATCTCAGGTCTTTCCGCAGGAAGTTACTCGGTAACCGTCACAGGTACTGGCGGTTGTACCACCTCTTCTTCTGTAACCGTGAACAGTGGTCCTGCTCCGACAACCAACACGGCTAATGAGTCTGCATGTGGTTCCTATACGTGGAGTGTGAATGGTCAGACCTATACTCAAAGTGGCACATATTCTTCCGTAAGTGGCTGTACCACTGACGTGCTCAATCTGACTGTGAACCCATCCACCTCCAACACAACGACTCAGTCTGCCTGTAATTCCTATACTTGGTCTGTTAATGGCCAGACCTATACGCAGAGTGGCACCTACAGTAGCGTCAGCGGATGTGCAACGGAAGTATTGGTTCTGACAGTTACCCCATCATCGACGAATACTACCACTGCTTCTGCATGCGATTCTTACACATGGTCCGTGAACGGGTTGACGTACACCGCTTCAGGGACCTACACAGCTACTGCACCGTCAACATTCTTTAATTCGCTTAGTGCCTTCACCGCGGCAACTGCCGCTCCGGGTTATACTCTTTCATCTACTGAAAACTTCGACGCCATTTCCTCAGGATTCTATCCGCAATTGACTGGTAATTTCGGAGCAGGGTCCCCTTCATGGACACTTAGCGCTACCGGCGGTCTTTATGTCGATGTTGCAGGCTCAAGCAATGCTGTAAGTACGAACAACACCGATCCCTTGACCATTTCTTTCAGTCCTGGTGTTACTTCGGTAGGAGCCAATATCTTCATTACAGATATCAACTTCACGGTCATTCCTGGTACCATCACCCTTAACTTGTCTGATGGGACCTCCCAGAGCTTCTCCACTTCTGCAACTTCTGATTTCGGTGGATTCGTTACAGGTGGTGCCACTATCACCAGTATGACTCTTACTACCACCGGAAGCAATTCATATGTGACAATAGATAACCTGGTGGTTTCTACTGGCACAGTTGTTTCATCTTCTTGCGTTACTGATGTGTTGTCATTGACCATCACACCCTCTACAACTGTCACAGAGTCGCAATCGGCATGTGATTCGTACACATGGGCTGCAAATGGTCAGACCTATACACAAAGTGGCACTTACACCAGCCTGAGCGGATGTGTGACCACGATCCTTACACTCACTTTAACCCCTTCTTCAACCACCACCGAAACGCAGACCGCATGTGATTCCTACACATGGGCTGTAAACGGTCAGACCTATAAGCAAAGCGGTACTTACACAAGTACCACTGGCTGTGCCTCAACGGTACTGAATCTAACTGTCACGCCATCTTCCACCAGTACGGTTTCTCAGTCTGCATGCGATTCTTATACTTGGGCAGCTAACGGCCAGACCTACACGCAGAGTGGTGCATACACAAGTGTCAGCGGTTGTGCCACCACCGTTTTGAATCTTACCATTACGCCATCCAGCACCACTACGGAAACACAGTCTGCCTGCGATTCTTATACCTGGGCAGCTAACGGCCAGACCTACACGCAGAGTGGATCATATACCAGCGTCAACGGTTGTGTAACAACAGTACTGGGCCTTACGATAACCCCGTCCGGCACAAGTACAACCACTCAGTCTGTTTGCGGGTCGTATACATGGGTTGCCAATGGACAGACTTATACGCAGAGTGGCACATATAGTAGTGTAACCGGTTGTTCTACTGAAGTATTGGTCCTGACAATCACTCCCGTCACAACCAATACAACTACAGCCTCTGCCTGTGACAGTTATACATGGTCAGTTAATGGTCAAAGCTATACGGCTTCAGGCACTTATACTGCCACCCCTTCCGCGGCTTATAATTCACTTGCAGCACTTACAGCTGCCGTCTCCAGCAAAGGATATACTCTTTCCGCCACTGAAACATTCAATTCAAACGCTACCGGATTTTATGCATCACTGTCTGGAAATTTCGGAGCTGGATCACCTGCCTGGACAGCCAGTGCTACCGGAGGCCTGTTCATAGATGTTGCAGGTGGAAGCAATGTACTGAGTACGAGTAACCCGACTGCAATGACAATATCCTTCAGCCCGGGGGTTACCTCTGTAGGAGCCAATGTTTTCATCACTGACCCAGTTTTCAATATCCTTTCCGGGACTATTTCACTTGCATTGTCTGATGGAACAACCCAAAGTTTCGCAACATCTTCTGCTGCCAGCTTTGGTGGATTTGTCGCATCAGGCGCATACATTACCAGTATGACCGTCACCACCAGTGGTGGCAATGCTTATCCGACTATCGATAATCTGGTCGTTTCAACCGGCACAATCACTGCTACATCTTGTGTAACGGAAGTCTTATCGTTGACTATCACTCCGTCAACATCATCCGCTGAAACCCAATCGGCCTGTGATTCTTATACATGGGCTGCAAATGGTCAGACGTATACTCAAAGCGGATCCTACACAAGCGTAAGTGCGTGTGCTACCACTGTTTTGAATCTTACCATTACACCTTCCTCCACGAACACCGTCAGTCAGTCTGCTTGTGATTCCTATACATGGTCTACGAACGGACAGACTTACACGCAGAGCGGTTCATATACGAGTGTAAGCGGATGTGCCACATCTATCCTTAATTTGACAATCACCCCATCCACCACCAATTCGGTCAGCCAGTCTTCATGTGATTCTTACACCTGGGCTTCAAACGGGCAGACTTATACACAGAGCGGTTCTTATACCAGTGTGACCGGTTGTGTGACCTCAGTACTTAATCTCA
>JBJSZR010000313.1:0-2113 GCA_046090385.1 Bacteroidota bacterium | reverse complement strand
CCTAACTACTGTCAGGCAGACCCCGTTATGTGCGACACTCTGATCGATTTTCAACTCAGCGGAAATAGGCGATTCAACAGTAATGCGAAGATTCGTCCCCTCCTTTTTAAGAGCTTTTACCGTACCGATGGTTTCGATTATTCCGGTGAACATGTTGATCGATTATTCAGAGGAGAGTAAATAAACGGTTCCATGAAGCTGGGCTGTCTCGACGCCATTAAGACGGAAGAAATTAACGTTGCAGGTATAAAAGTAAATTCCATCTGAACACTTGACACCTGATTCCTGATCGTTGCCGTCCCAGCGGATATCCTTATCGGTAGTAGCGAATACGACACGGCCCCATCGGTTATAAATACGCATATCCACATCGCGTACATTCCGGTACGGTGGACAATTTGTTTGTTGCAACTCCAAAGAAGTGGTCTCGTCACACGGGTGAAAAATATCGTTAACACCGTCGCCATTGGGTGTGAATACGGATGGAAGAACATATTGTCTGCAGGAATCAACACAAACCGTATTCGGATTGGATGTTTCATTACCCGCCGAGTCAACGGCTGTTACTCGATAGCATCCGGTTACAGTTGAAAGGTTTGAGTGGACATAGAAAGTATCAGTTGCTCCGGAAACTGAATCGATCAGCTCGAATCCCGAGTTCTCACCGGCCGAGAAATAGATATTGTAATAAACCACATCGTTCGCACACGTGTTATTGGGGTCAGTCCAGACAAGCTCATTTAGGCGATCTCTGCAGGACGAATTCACCTGCAGCAACGGCGGGCAAGGAGGCTCATTGTCAAACGGTACTCCGCAAGACTTCTGAGAATGGTTGACAATCGGATCGATGAATCCAGGTATGGAATAACTGCCTACACTTCGCACGAAGTAACAATATCGGTTACCGTTAATGAGATCAAGGTCTGTATAGGAGTTGCTGTTCACGGTAGCTATGGAATCATACAACCCATTGAAAGAATCGCTTCTGAAAACATCGAAACGGACATTATTCCAAGGCACGATGACATTCCAAGATAATGTAATCCGGTTGTCGGTAGGAGAAAGTAATAAGAAGATACTGGAGGCAGGAGTTGAAGTGCCTTTTGAAACAAAAGATCCGGCAGAGGTATATAGTAATTCGACTTGATAGGTAAAAGCGGCCGACTCCGTGCCGAGGCCGTTATCATTGAAGATGGTGTCATTCAAGTCATTGAACTGAGCCACCACTACAGAACCGGAAGTCGTGAATCCTGAAGAGCGCTTCAGAACGTACTTGTAAGGTGGGGGGAAAAGCAACGTATCCAGCTCGGTCGGCTTGCTCCACGCCACATAGATGGATCCGCTGGCGGGATCGGTGGCGGTTACATCTACATTGGTCAACACAGGTAAGTCCCTTTTCAGGGAAGCGCATGCCTGTGGCGAAGCGCAACTCTCTGCGCCGTCGGGATAAATGGCGGTGACGATATAACAATAGTCGATACCTACAGAAAGGCCTGCGCCTTGGTTGTCGTCCTCGTAAGTGAGGATACTCGCAGAGTCGATGACTGCGAGCAACTGATATCCCGAATAACCGGGGGCGCCATTATCGCAAGGACAAGGAATTCCACCCGGATAAGCCCCGTTACGACGATAGATACGATAGCCAATAACATTACCACAACCGCTAGGTTGCCAATCAAGAGTGATTGAATTACCTGAGGCAATAGCTGTCAACGATGGAGGTGGTGGCCCATAAATATAGATGAATGCTCCTTCAAGGCTGACTAGGGGGACTGAATCCAACGGAACAACATCCTGTGCCTTGAACTGTACATAATAGGGCTGTGAGCGTACCAAGTCACACGAGGTATTCCAACTGAATTGTGAAACAGCTGTGTCGTTGTTGAACTGGATAGCTGTGAAAAATGCGGAGTCACTTGCCTGGAATGGTCCGCCGGAAGCGGACAACACGACTCTATTTCCATTAGGATCGATTGCAGTAACGAAAAATCCGATCGAATCTCCCGCCAACACACAAGTGTCATTAACAGGATGGATAACCGGTGGAAGATTGGAACAGCCCTCAATGAGAATCTGCATATCTCGTACTACGTAGCCCAGATTGACCCCTCGT
>JBJSZR010000312.1:0-2864 GCA_046090385.1 Bacteroidota bacterium | reverse complement strand
AGTCTGTCTTAATGTTGACTTGCTTTCAATGCTTTCACCGCAGCCGTCAGTTTTGGTACTACTTCGAACAGGTCGCCCACGATACCGTAGTCAGCTGCTTTGAAGAACGGTGCTTCCGGATCCTTATTTACCACTACGATCACTTTGGAGGAACTTACACCGGCAAGATGCTGGATCGCACCCGAGATACCCACCGCTATGTACAGATTAGGGCTGATTGCAATACCGGTTTGACCGACATGCTCGGAATGAGGACGCCATCCCGCATCTGAAACAGGCTTGCTGCATGCTGTGGCGGCACCCAACACATCTGCCAGTTGCTCTATCATTCCCCAGTTTTCAGGGCCTTTCATACCACGACCTGCCGAAACAACCAATTCTGCTTCCGGCAATGAAACCTTATCGGTAGCACGAACAGTCTCCTTCACACTAAGACGAGTATCATTCGCAGAGAGTTGAACAGAGAGTTGCTCAATTGAACCGGATACAGGCGACTCCACCACCTTGTAAGAATTCGGAAGGATGCTAAGGACTTTTACATCTGTCAGCAATTCAACGAAGGCATATGCCTTGCCAGAATAGGCATTGCGCTTGACAACAAACGCTGAATCCATTTTTGGAAGTTCGATGAGATTGTCACCGAGAGCGGCCTCCAACTTGACGGCCACTCGTGGAGCAATCGCTTTGCCGGAAAAACTTGCAGAGAGAACTACAACCTTTGCTTGCACATGTCGGGCTGCAGTTGCAATGGCCGTGGCATAAGGTTGTACATTCATTGCATTGAATGAATCTCCTTTCACGGAGAGTATAAGCGAAGCGCCATACTTCGAAAGCTTACTCAGTTCTTCATCAGCGACTTCTCCAACGGAGACAACGGCAAGAGTGGAGCCTGACTGAGATGCGATAGCAGCGCCGAACGATATTGTTTCAAAGGCCGACTTCTTGAATCGACCCTGTTGGTTCTCGACATAAACGAGTACGGACATGACAGTGGATTATTCGGGTTGAGTGATCAGATGATTTTCTTTTCGTCGCGGATGATTTCAAAAAGGCGAGATGCGTCTTCACCGGAAATCATACGGACTGAACTGCGGGAAGCCGGCTTATCGAAATTACGATGGCGTGTCCTTTGATCGGTAGCGGAAGGCTCGATAACTTGTAACGGCTTTGTACGTGCAGACATGATTCCGCGCATGTTGGGAATCTTCCATTCTGCCATACCCTCTGAGGCTCCGATGACGACAGGAAGTTGAGCGGACAAGATTTCCTTGCCACCTTCTATTTCCCTTTCGACAGTAGCGACGCCGTTGTCAATGGAAAGACCTTTGGCAAATAAGACACATGGAAGATCCAGCAATTCTGCAACCATCGCAGGCACGGTAGAACCGTTATGGTCAGAGGATTCACGACCACAGAGAATCAGATCGTAACTGCTGGACCTGACGTGGTTCGCAATCTGCTGTGCCACGAAAAAGCTGTCACGGGGAACTGCGTTTATGCGCACAGCATCAGTGGCACCGATCGCCAAGGCCTTACGGATGACGGGTTCAGTCGATGATTCTCCAACATTCAGAACCGTTACGGAGCCTCCGCTGGCCACAAGATCCACTGCTTTTGAGAGAGCAATCTCATCGTAAGGGTTCAGTATGAAAGTGACGCCAGTTGTAACAAATTCAGCATGGTCGGGGGTGAAATTGATTTTTGCCGTCGTATCAGGCACGTTGGAAATACAAACTAGGATCTTCATGATTTTGACATGCCCTTTGGACGAGTTCGTAACTTCGTGCCTTCGGGCGATATTTCGTGTCGCGAAGATACGAAAAGCTACCCGCCTTCCACTCATGAGTAACGACCGCATCCATCAACTGGAGCAATTCCTGTCCGAAGACCCTAATGATGCCTTTTCAAGATATGCTTTAGCTCTTGAATTACTCAAAATGAACCAGTTAGAGGAAGCTGATAGTCACCTCCAAAGACTGTACATGGATCAACCGGAGTACCTGGCTACGTATTATCAGCTCGGTAAATTGCTGGAGATGAAAAAGGAAAAGCAAAGGGCTTTGGCTACGTACTTGGCCGGCATCGAAAGAGCGCGAAAAAAGGGCGACAAACACACATTAAGCGAATTACAATCGGCTTATCAGAATCTGTTGTTTTCAGAGGATGAATAGTGGCTTATTTCCTAATTTTGCCATCCGTTTAAAAAACCAAAACCATGAGAGAGTTACAATTCCGGGAAGCCCTTCGCGAAGCGATGAGTGAAGAAATGCGCAGGGACGAACTAGTTTTCCTCATGGGGGAAGAGGTCGCTCAATATAACGGTGCATATAAGGTTAGCCAAGGCATGCTCGACGAATTCGGTCCGCGCAGGATAATAGATACACCGATTGCTGAATTGGGGTTCGCAGGTATTGCAGTTGGGGCTGCTATGAACGGGTTACGTCCCATTGTTGAATTCATGACCTTCAACTTTTCCCTGGTAGCGATCGACCAGGTGATAAACTCCGCTTCAAAAATGATGAGCATGAGCGGTGGTCAGTTTCCTGTTCCAATGGTCTTTCGAGGACCAACGGCTTCTGCAGGACAACTTAGCTCCCAGCACTCGCAAGCATTTGAAAATTGGTATGCGAATTGTCCGGGCTTGAAAGTGATCGTACCCAGCAATCCTGCTGATGCGAAAGGCCTCTTGAAATCCGCCATTCGCGATAACGATCCCGTGATTTTCATGGAGAGTGAACAGATGTATGGCGACAAGGGTATGGTACCGGAAGGCGAATACCTTATTCCAATCGGAGTGGCCGATGTTAAAAAACCTGGACGGGATGTCACCATCGTTTCCTTTGGAAAAATGATGAAAGTCGCCA
>JBJSZR010000311.1:0-6259 GCA_046090385.1 Bacteroidota bacterium | reverse complement strand
CACCGGTCCTTGGAGGTCTTGGCAAAGTGAATAGCATTTCTTTTTTCGCTCATGATGTCACCGACAGGAAGAAGAATGAGACGGAGATCGAATCAGCTCGCGAAAAGGCAGAAGCTTCGACTGAAGCGAAAAGCACCTTCCTCGCGACCATGAGTCACGAAATCAGGACGCCGCTGAACGGCGTGATCGGTATGGGTAAATTACTCAACCAGACGGCACTTTCCTCAAAGCAGCAAGAGTATGTCGATTCTATCCTATTGAGCGGAGAGGCATTGCTGTCAGTCATCAATGATATTCTGGATATCTCCAAGATCGAGTCGTCAAGGATGGAGTTGGAGCGAAAACCCTTCGCGGTGAAAAGATGCATCGAGGAGACATTCGATCTTCTTTCGGCCAAAGCAATCGAGAAGAAGCTAACGCTGCAATATTCAATATCTCCGGGAACCCCGACTTTCATTATGGGAGATATCACACGTTTGCGACAGATTCTGATGAACCTTGTGTCTAATGCCATCAAGTTTACACAACGTGGTGGTGTAGTGATTCATGTCTCCAAGGTGCAGGCAATCGATAATCAAATCCAGCTGTTATTCGAGGTGAAGGATACCGGTGTCGGCATACCACCGGACAGAATGGACAGATTGTTCCGCTCATATTCCCAGGTGGATGCGTCCACCGCAAGGACGCATGGTGGTACCGGATTGGGTCTAGCCATCTGTAAAAATCTTGTGGAGCTGATGGGTGGAACGATTTGGGCAAAGAGCAAGTTGAGCGAAGGTTCCGTATTCTCTTTCACGATTCGTTCGGAAGTAGCGGGAATGGCCGATGGGGTTCGTGACAGTCGCTCCGCTGCAGGTCGCCTGGCAAATGCACATGTACTGATCATCAGTGATGACCGTACTGAAGCTGATACATATGCCAATTATTTCAGACGTTGGAATCTCCAGCCTAAAGTCGCACCTGATCCAACTAAGGTAGATGTCCTGCTTCGCAGTGGTGAGATCTTCAATCTGGTGTTGGTCGATGCGCAATTGATTTCGGCAAATCCCTTGCTGGTGGCTGAAAGTCTCCGATCATTCGCTTCCAAAGATAAATTGCCTGTAGTATTATTCAATACAGAACAGAATGGCGATGTCGTTTTCAACTACACAAATGATGTAGTATCGGCTGTGATCCCCAAAAATGTCGATCGTTCGAAGGTGCTCGACATCCTGATAGGGGTATTCTCCATCGAAGACCACCAACGTGCCAGACATGAGGAGTCCATGCGTTCAATGACTACGAAGATCGGTCAAAGCATGCCGGCTCGTATTTTGATCGCTGAGGACAATCAGATCAATCAGAAGCTTGCTTCCAATATTTTCGAAGGATTAGGATATAAGCCGGTCATCGTTTCCAATGGTCGCGAGGTAATCGAGCGGTTGCGCGAGCAAGAGTTCGATATCATATTCATGGATGTACAGATGCCTGAACTTGACGGGTTGGAAGCTACACGCTTCATCCTTCAAAAAATGACCTTACCCAAACCACCGCATATCATAGCAATGACTGCGTTCGCCCTTGAGGGTGATAAGGAAAAATGCCTGGAGGCAGGTATGAGCGATTATATTTCAAAGCCCTTCATGATCGAAGAGATCGTTGAGCAGATAAAGAAATGGGCTACCGGAGGAAAGGATACAATGAAAACCATTTCTGCGCCTTTTGTAAAGCCGGTCATAGACCGAACGATCATAGAGCGACTCAGGGAGATGACTGCGGGAAGCGACCCTGATTTCTTCCTGAAGGTGATTCGAATGTTCCTTGATCAGGCTGATCAGGTTGTGGATCGTATGGAGGAGGAGCTTCGTTATGGGAATCTTCAGGAATTGTCGGGACAGGCACATAAATTGAAAGGATCGGCTTTGAATATCGGCGCATTGAAACTGGCAGAAGTTTGCAGGCAACTTGAATTGCAGGCCCGTACAGCTGATACGGCAGGACTTATCGATCTGTTGTCCCGTTTGAAAATAGAAGCCCGTGAAGCGTCCAAGGAGCTTAGGGAGATCAAGTCCTGATAATCAGAGGATATTCACTTCCAGTTCAAGGTTTACGCCGAAATTATTTTTGACGCTTTCCTGTACACGTAGTGCATGTAGGATCAATTCCTTGCCTGAGGCGTTTCCATGGTTCACAAGGACCAGAGCCTGATCACGGTGCATGCCGACATTCCCTTGTCGCAGACCCTTCCATCCACACTTCTCAATCAGCCATCCGGCAGCGAGCTTCATCATGCCGTTACTCGATGGATAAGCCACGATTTCAGGATGATTCTTTTTCAATTCCATGAAAATTTCAGAGGAGACTTCAGGGTTTTTGAAAAAACTACCGGCATTTCCGATTTTGGACGGATCAGGGAGCTTAGATGATCGAATGCTGATTACGGCATCACTTACATCTTTAGGGCTTGGAGTGAAGATGTTTTTTTTCTGTAGTTCCTGGGTTATGGCGCCATAGGAAGTGTTTACAACGGGTTTTTTAGAAAGACGGAAGGTCACATTGGCGATGAGGAATTTCCCTTTTCCCTCACGCTTGAAATAGCTGTCACGATATCCGAACTTACAATTTTCGTGATTGAATTTTCTCAGTGTTCCGTCTTCCAGGGAAACCGCCTCGAGTTCAACAAAGGTGTCTTTCATCTCTACGCCATAGGCTCCAATGTTCTGGATCGGCGCAGCGCCGACGGTTCCCGGAATCAGTGAAAGATTTTCAAGTCCGCCCCAGCCTCGTTCCACCGTAAACATCACCAGTTCATGCCATGGAACTCCGCCGCCGGCTTTCACCCAAATGTAAAGATCATCCTCTCTCAATAAACTGATGCCATGAATACGGTTGAGGATCACAAGTCCATCGTAGTCTTTTGTGAAAAGGATATTGCTTCCTCCTCCAAGGACCAGTTTTTCCAGATCCTTGAATTCCGGATCATTCAATAATTCAATGGCCTCGTCGACGGATTGTATTATACAAAGACAGTTGCAATTGACATCGATTCCGAACGTATTGAGGTCGCGAAGGCTTGCAGCGTTAATAACGGCATTTTTGTCCACGGCTTGAAGGTAGTCAATGGTACAGGAGGCTGAATCGTAGTCGGGCCTGATTTTTTAACCTGAGAACTCACATGGTTTTCATGGCTGTTCACCCTGAAATAACGACCCTAGGCCATCTAATATTGACCTTACGCGGAGTATACTGTATCCTTGCAATGTCTCATGGTTGGTCTGCGCCTCAGCAGACGGTTTTTTGGTTAAACATCTGAGGTTAATGGTCGGAGCAGGGGATAAAGTCCCTGCTCCCCATTTGTTTCAAAGTATGAACATTACAGCCATTCCCAAGTCCAAGCTCATGATGGTTACTCCATATGGTTTACCGATCGGTGACAACGGATCTTTCAGTTCACCGTCCTGATAAGTTGCAGTATTGAGGCCCAGTGTGAATTGCAGTCCAAGGTTGCTTAGGATGAGCATGTTCACGCCACCGTAGATTTGTAAGGCCGGACCGGACTTCCTGAAAAGTTCGGAAGTTCTTGTTTTCTCGAAGGAGAAATCCGAAAGCGCAAGTCTTACACCCGCAAAAGAATTGGTTTGTTTAGTTACAACGAAATGGTAATTATAGAAGATTCCGTACTCATTCGCTTTCGACTTTACGGAATCCGTATTTCCGAGATAGCTGCACTTTCTGTAATTCAGACCAATACCCATATGCTCAGTGACTCCCACTTCCAGGTTGATCGGGATATTCCGAAATACAGTCGAGCCATTGACATCGGAAATCGGATCCGGGTCATCGAGTATCACATAACCTGCGCCGAATTCCGGTCCGCCACTTACAAGAATGTAACCAGGTCCGAAGCTCTGGGCGGATATAAGCAAGGAAATGCAGGTACAAAAGAACAATAAAAGGGCGGATCGCATAAATGCTGGATTTCGCAAGTGACTAATTGCTTGCAAGATAGTCAAGTTGTGTACTTTTTGGACTTGGCTTGTTACCTTGCGTGAAATTTCGATAAACATGGACATAAGTGAAATGGTCAAGTCGAATCTTGATGAGTCCGCAAAAATTCTGAATGATTTCCGTGCTGATGAATCAAAGGTTTCAGCTATTGTACGCGCTGCTACGTTGATGATAGATTGTATCCGTAATGGAGGTAAGATCATCTCTTGTGGAAATGGTGGCAGTATGTGCGATGCCATGCATTTTGCAGAAGAACTTACAGGTAGATTCAGGAATGACAGAAAAGCTTTACCGGCTGTTTCCATTTCAGATCCTTCGCATATCTCCTGCGTGGGTAATGACTACGGATTTGAATTTGTTTTTTCCAGATATGTAGAAGCAGTAGGCTGTAACGGTGATATGTTACTTGCCATCACAACAAGTGGCAATTCAGTGAACGTCTTGAAAGCTGCTGAAGTCGCACACAAGAAAGGTATGAAGGTGGTAGGACTTACCGGAAAAGACGGAGGAAGTCTTGCTTCCCTCTGTGATGTCGAAATACGAGTGCCTCATATGGGCTTTGCCGATCGCACGCAGGAAATGCACATAAAAGTGATTCATTGCATGATCCAGGCAATCGAAGAAGGAGTGAGGTAGAAGTCATTATACTTGATTAGAACTCAAAATTTGAATTCTAATCAAAACAAGAGCATTAACCATGAATCCGGAATATTGAATCTTGAATCCGCAAGTTTTACTTTGACCTTTGAACTCCCTTCTTCCTGTTTTCTCTTGTAATATCCCCCTTTTCAATCTCCTGAAATGCTTGTAAAAGTCCATGGGAGCGCCTATTTCGGTGTAGGTGCTACCACCATCACTGTCGAGGTCAATCTCGGCCAAGGAATCAATTTCATACTAGTAGGACTGCCTGATAATGCTGTCAAGGAAAGTCAGAAACGGATCGTTGCGGCGTTCAAGAATTCAGGTTTCGAATATCCTCGCCATGAGATAACCGTTAACATGGCTCCTGCTGATATCAGGAAAGAGGGTTCGGCTTATGATCTAACGATCGCAATCGCCATCCTCGCTGGATCAGGGCAAATAAGCTGTGATTTTATGGATCAGTTTGTCATAATGGGGGAACTTTCTCTCGACGGAAGTATACAACCTGTGAAGGGTGTATTGCCCATAGCCATTCAAGCGGTAAAGGAGGGATTCAAAAGGTTGTTGCTTCCCGCTGCCAATGCACGCGAAGCTGCGATTGTAAAAGGACTTCAAGTTTATGGCGTGGAATCCATATCAGACGCTGTATCCGTTCTGAATGGGGAAACGAAGCTTCAGCCGATGATTGTGGATATCGATGCGGAGTTGGAAGCGAGCCAGGTGAAATCGGAATTCGATTTTGCCGATGTGAAAGGACAGGAGAATATAAAACGTGCGATGGAAGTAGCTGCTGCCGGTGGACATAATTTGATAATGATCGGGCCGCCCGGTGCCGGTAAGACCATGTTGGCGAGACGACTTCCATCCATACTTCCACCCATGAATCTTGAGGAGGCCCTGGAGACGACAAAAATCCATTCCGTTGCCGGGAAATTGCCTAAGCATAAATCGCTTGTACCTATACGGCCGTTCCGTAGTCCCCACCATACGATCAGTGACGTTGCGCTGGTTGGAGGTGGAGCCTTCCCGCAGCCTGGCGAAATATCCCTGGCACATCATGGTGTATTGTTTTTGGATGAACTTCCAGAGTTCAAACGTGCAGTGCTCGAAGTCATGCGTCAACCATTGGAGGAACGAAAGGTGACCATCTCCCGTGCTCGATTCTCGATTGAATACCCTGCCAGCTTCATGCTGGTGGCGTCCATGAATCCTTGTCCCTGTGGATTCTACAATCATCCGGAGAAGGAATGCGTCTGCCCCACAGGTACCGTCAGTAAGTATCTGAATCGGATTTCAGGACCGTTGCTGGACCGCATAGATCTTCACGTGGAGGTGACCCCGGTTCCATTCAGAGAATTGTCAGAAAAGCGTACCAACATAGATAGCGCAGAAATCCGTCGCAAGGTGATTGCAGCTCGAAAACGGCAAGAGGAGCGGCTTAATGCTGTTGATGGTATCCATTGTAATGCTCAGCTTTCGCCCAGACAAATCGCCGAATTCTGCGTTTTGGGAGAAGATAGCATGCGCTTATTGAAACAGGCTATGGAGCGACTGGGATTGTCGGCTCGCGCATATGAACGGATCTTGAAGGTGTCTCGGACGATTGCCGATCTTGATGAGTCAGAAAAAA
>JBJSZR010000310.1:0-940 GCA_046090385.1 Bacteroidota bacterium | reverse complement strand
GATTGGAAAGCGATTGCCGAATTGATTACCGTTTCTATGTTCAAATGCGGCATCATTCTGAAACCGGTGGCTGTTGATCCGGCAACTTTCAATAAGCGGGCACGAAATCATGATTTCGACTTGCTGCTGGGCAGTTGGAGCGGAAACTCACTTCCTGAAGATCCGTCTCAGTTGTGGAGTACGAAATCATGGTCAGATAACGGGTCGAACTATTCAGGCTTTGGCAATTCAAGCACTGATTCGATCATCGATATCATCAATAAATCATCAGATGAGCAACAAAGGAAAATTTCCTGCATTTCGCTTCAAAGAGCAATTCATGAAAATCAGCCGTATGTTTTCCTATACAATTCCATGCGAAGAATGATCATTCATAAGCGCTGGTCGGAGGTAATGATCCTACCGGATCGCCCGGGATATCTGGCCGATGAATGGAGGCTACGACGAAATTGATTTAAATGATGAGAATAATCAGAAAGCTCCTTTTTTTTCATCTTCCTGCTTTCGTACTGACCCTTAGTCTTGCGTTCCTAGTCTTGCAAATTGCACCTGGAAATCCGGCTATTGCTGTTCTTTCTGAAAACAACACTCCCTCTGAATCCGGAAACCTTTCAGAAACTGATTGGAACCGCAGGCATGGATTGGACAAACCGTTATTCATGTTTTCTATATCAGGACTGTCGCCGGAAAAGTCATCTTGGAAATACTGGATACCTTCATTGACCTACAATAAGGACAATCGGTTCACAACATGGCTATCAGGAGACGAAGTCAATCAAAATGGAATTCTAAACGGAGATTTCGGGCATTCATTCAGAAACGAACAACCGGTTATGGAAATCATAGCTCCCAGGATATCCAACACGTTCATTCTATCAGTTTCAGGGATACTTCTCTCCTACCTCATCGGAATTCCGCTTGGTTTGGTAGTGACCAACAG